>JAFDDL010000016.1 GCA_019310865.1 Deltaproteobacteria bacterium
CCACAAGTCCGGTTCTGTGAGGGGCATTGAAGCTTCTTACATGATAACTTAAGGTAAATTTAAGAAATATGAAAAGGAGCCATATTATGTCTACTCGACAACCAAATAAACTGTTAATAATGGTTCTGCTTATAGGCTCTTCCTTTCTTATGGGTTGCATGCCTGGGGTAATTGACTATTATCGTCCTGAGGCTGATTCGCCTTTTTCCGGCTCAGCTTCTCTCAGCTTTGAATCATCCAGTTCAGGGGTGATTCCCGCCAGGTACCGGGCCAGGTTTTTCTTGTCTTCGTAATCATACTCAAGATTTAGCGCGATGGTCTCCATAATGGGAGAGCCGCCGCCATGCACGCCGGCGACCTTATACCAGGAGGCCATGCTGGAGGTGCCCAGATCCTCGATGAACTTCCAGATCTTCAACGACTCTTCCGGTGACAGCTTGGGGTTTCGTACAATGAATTTCTTCAAATGCTCCACATTGTCACCCTTCTTGAAGTCTTCGTGAAAGGGCATGGTTGCCGAGATGCCGCCGGCGATTTCGGTCAGGATGTTGTACTCATGGTAGATAAGCTCCCCGGTGAGCCTCCGGCCTACATTGGCGTAAATGGTGTCCGGAAAAAACACGCCGCTGGCGGTTTTTTTGCCGAATACCGCCGCAGCCACGCCCGCAGCATAAGCCAGGGTTGCCGCAGCGGCGAACTCGGATACCTTCTCCTTCACGTGAGAGGCCTTCTGGATATTATTGGCTTCGGCCGCGAGAAGGGTGGCGCCGCACAGGATGTCCGATACGCCCGGCTTGCATCCGCTGTAGCTGTGCCGGTGCGAATCGGCAAAGAGCAGGGCCAGCCGGCGACCGAATTGCCACTCGCCGCACATGAAGACGCGTTCTTTGGGGATGAACACGTTGTCAAACACCACCACACAATCCGAGACCCCGTATTTGCAGAATGGCGATGCGTCCTTTTCATCCTTGTCCCGCATCCAGACCGGGCGGGTAATGAGTCTTACCCCCTCGGCATCGGCTGGAACCGCAAATGCCACCGCATAATCCCGGTCGTCCTCCATGAGCGCCCGGGTGGGGATGACAAAAATCTCATCGGCATAGGGCGCTTGGGTAATGGACATTTTGTACCCGCTGACCACAATGCCGTCTTTTCGCTCTTCCACGATGTGCACGTACGCATCCGGGTTTTCCTGTTGGCTGGGCCGCTTCATCCGGTCGCCCTTGCTGTCTGTCTGAGCGCAGCAGCCGTCCAGGTCGTTTTCATGGTAGTTCTTCATGAACGTGATAAACCGCTCATGGTGGTCGGTGCCGTTCGCCTCATCCATTTCCTTGGTGCAGATGGCAAGGGCATTGACGGCATCATGGCCCATACAGCGCTGGATACACCCGCCCACACGCCGTGCGGCCAGGCGGATGAGTTTCTGCTTCTGCATTAGATCATGGGAATTCTGGGGCAGATGGGCCCACCGGTTAATTTCCTTTCCCGTGATGGAGGATGTGGCCGTCACCAGCCCTTTCCACTCCGGGTCGTGCGCAAGGTCGTATGTGACATCCAGCACATTGATACCCGGCCGAAGCCGGTGATCGTCCCTGCCGACCTTTTCGCCGCCGATGTAGATATTGTGCCGCATTTGAAAGAGCTTTTCGTGATATTGTTCCTTGGTTCGCAGCATGGTGTGACCCTCCATTTGATCTTTAAGTTGTTAGCAATCAGCTTAGCATCGTACAACGCTTTCCGGCAACACTTAATTAGTGCCCATCCACAAATGGCCAATTTGCTCGATATCTGCGTTACGCGAAAAGTTTTATCCTCGGAGGTAAGCGAAGACTCCGATATCAACCATATGCCTGCGGTAAAATTTTTCGCAAGCCTTGATCTCAACCAGATAAGCGCAGACATCGAATTTGCCTATTTCTGGATGGGCACTAATTGAAGGATAGGTCCTTTATTCGAAACAAGGTTGTGGGGATCAGGTGTGGTTATTGGCCGTCGCCTGCATCCGGCTTGCTGGGTACTTGCCCTTTTTCCTCTGCTTCATCGTCCAGAAAGCGATCGAGCCCGAACAGACGCTTTGGATTGTCGACAAACAGCCATGTTGCCACTTCCCTGGCACGCGACAAACTGATAGACCCGTCTGTAACCTTCTGCGCGAGTGACGCTGCAACGTTCCGGCGGGCCAGAAACTGGTGGCCATAGACGCCATCCACAAAGCAGTAATCCCCTCCGAACGCGCTGATCTTGTTGGCGGGCACAGCATCCAGCCACTCGACAAGTGCGCGCCGAGCCGCTTCCGGACTGATGATGTGGCCCCAGCACATGTTGATGAAAACATTTCGAAAATTCTTAGCCAAGGTGCCGAGTTCCATCACGTAGGGGTAGCCCATGTGGAACACGTCAAATCGCGCGTTGCGATACTCCAGAAAGAGGTTTGTCAGGAGTGTTGGATTGGCGTCATAGATAACGTTGCCATAGCCTTCCTGTATACCCGTATGTATTTGACATACGAGTTTGTTGTCGTCGGCCACACGGCATACAAAATGCATCATCCAGTCAGACAGCACCTTTGCAACCTTGATCGGCGGACGTCGCTCCGGTAGATTACAGTCGTTGAACAGTTCATTGAAAGCGTGCTCGGCGTTCGCATATGTGACCTTGTCGAAACGAAGACTTCGGTGATAAGCCAAGTCAACCTTCAGGCATACGACGCGTGTTCGTCCGTTTACATTCTTTTCAATGTGCCGACGTGTGACCGCCATCCAGTCGTCAAGGGTATGCACTTCAATCCCCACTTCTGATCCAGCGGTGCGCATTTGGCTGTAGTGGGCAGGGCAGACAAAACCGTCAATTTTCATGGCGAAGACGAATGAGTCGTCTGTCTCTTGATTCGGGATAGGCGTTAAATCGGATATCGACACCGCGATGTCTGATTTGTCTCTCAATACGAATCGGTAATGTCCGCCGCGCCTCCGGGCCTCCTTGAACAGTCCGTCCAGCCGCTCGATCGTTTGGCCGTTGATGGACTCGATCCCATATATGTCTCTGGCTGTAAAGGCGAGGGCCCGCCCGTAACCAGTGCTCTCGGCCGCACGCCAATAGGGTTCGACAATCTTCCACCGCCGCGTGATGTCTTGCCGACTATCTCGAACTGTTGAGAGGTCGTTGTCGGTCAAACCCGCGGACACGAGATCGCACGAAAAATAGTGTAGCAGCCACTCGGCAAGGACATCCGTGTCTTTCGGACGTTCTGACTCGAGCGGCAAATGCTCGTGTGTATCGACTATTTTCAGCGATTGCGTGTGATCAAGCAAACTGTTGTACGCGTCCATGCAGTTCTCCTTCATGATGTAACGGATACCGGGTTAAGGGCTAGCGCAGGAAAGCGAACCCTACCGCTGCTGCAAGGCTTATTGCGTTCGTTCAGTGGTGTCAATAAAAAGTTAAAAGTTAAACTTGAGGCTCACCCCTATAGTTCTGGGGTAACCGTAAACATTAATCGAATCTCCACTAAACAAATCCGTGGTCCCCGTCACATTACCAAGATTGATTTGTTCATCGAGCGCGTTGTCGACAAACACAGTCAACTGCCAATTCTCTCGTTCAACACCGGCACGAAAGTTGACGATTTCATATGCCGGTATTTCAACGTCACTCCCTAAACCATTAGCAGCAGTCCCTGTATAGGAATAGCTGGCGCGGGCAAAACCCCACAGATTCTCTGTAAGAAGGAAATTATATTGCAAAGCTGTATTGAACATGACTTCAGCGCTTTTCGGAACCTTAGTGCCGGATGGCACCGTTGAACCGGCAATTATATAATCATCGTCAGTTTCCGCTTCAAGGCTGGTCCCTCCAATAGTCCATGTAAGACCGTTGACGGGTCTGAGAAAAAATTCAACATCAATCCCTGTCGAATGCGCGTCACCTACATTGTCTATAGCGTTCATAGTTGCCACCCCTATCCCTAGGTCGGCCTGCAAGTCGTTCCATGCCATGTGATAGACAGCAACATTCAACCTGGCACGACCATCCCAGAAGGTGCTCTTGAGGCCGATCTCATAGTTGGTCAACGTCTCCGGATCATAAGAAACAGGGACGTTGGCCACTGGAAAGACGTTTTGACCACCGCTGCGAAATCCTTCTGAATATTGAGCATAGCACATCAAATCGTTAGTGAATTTATAGCGAATCAGCAGTTTTGGATTAAAGACAGTAGACTCGCCACTTGAGTTTAAAGTACCGGGCATCATACCATTTGCCGTTAAAAAAAACCCATCACTTGTTAGCGAGGTATCCCGTTCTTCTTTAAAAGCACGTCCACCTACTGTTATGGTAAATTTTTCAGAAAAATCATAAGACAGCTCACCAAATCCGGCATATTGCTCATAGTTTCCATTTGAATCACTCAAGAATGCAATATCGCTTCCAAACACCATTGCCAGTGTCGCAAGATAGCCCGGATCCATGGCTGGTTTGGTGTTGGCATCAAGTAGGAAATGTTGTTTCTGTTTTTTGTAAAAAGCGCCCACAACCCACTGCCATGGTCCGTCGCCTTTTGATACCAGCCGCAGTTCCTGGGAGATGGCTTCAGATTCGAGAATTTGATCATAATACACACCGTCCGGCGTGATCCAGGTTGGCAGCCCGAACCCGGGAGGTCCCGTCATGCCGGGGACTCCCGTGAGGAAGAAGGAGACCATGGTATTCAAGAGTGTAACGTCACCAATTGTGAACCAGACGTCCATAGGGCCTTTGAACTCACGGTCAAAAAAGGATGTGGACGAGATCAGATCGGCAAAAGACAAATCATATTGTATCGTCAAATTTAGCCCCAGAAGATCATCGTCATGAAAGTCTGGCACAGTAACGTGAGAGGAAAAGGTCATTGCGTCAGTTGCTACATTCCTCCGGCCGGCTTCGATTTTTGAATACAATACGGCCGCGTCCATAGTCAACTTGTCCGATGGCGTAAAACGCAGTGCCATGCGCCCGCCAAGTGATTCAGAGTCATTGATGTTTTCTGCAATCACTGCACCGGTTGAAGGATCTGTCTGATCAATAAATCCCCCATTATCATTGGCGATGGCGACCAGTCGAACAGCCATCTTGTCTTTGATCAATGGCAGATTTACCATGGCATTGGCAGCGTAATTGTCTGCCCCGTTTTCTGTGTCTGAATATGAAAGTTCCACATAATTGTCAAATCCCGTGGAATCCGGTTTATTGGCAATCATTCGAATGGTTCCGGCCATGGATCCCTCACCGAATAAGGTACCCTGAGGACCGCGCATCACCTCGACTCGTGCCATATCAAAACTCGCCACATCCGGGAAAAAGCCGGCCATGGTCAACGGCAATTCATCCAGGTAATAACCCACTGATGCGCCAGGTCCCCCATTAACGACAGACATCTCCGAGACCCCCCGCATGGTTACCTGGCCCTGCCCAGCTTGAGTATTCCGTAACTCCACACCCGGAACGGAGTCTACCATGTCGTTGAAATTTTGCGCACCCATAAAACTCAGATCGTCTGCAGAAAAAGTGGTAATTGATTGTGGAATATCTTGTGCTCTCTCCGCCCGTTTGGTCGCGGTAACCACGGTGTCTTCAAGGATAAAATCATCATAAGCCTCGCTGTCCGTTTCCGCGCACAAGGCGGGGCCGTTCGTGCCGATGACAAGCAGCGCACTGAGCAAAAGCAAGCTGCTGAACCGACGGAATCTTGTCAAACGTGCGGGTGGGTCTGTGTGTGTGTGTTTCATTGGCTTTCTCCTGGGTTAAGGTTTATGTTAGCGTTCTTGTCACCAATTCATGTAATCCTTTTGAAAGTGTTGAGGATTCCAGAAAACGGTCTAATTGTTTTTGTATGAGGTGTTGTCTTTCCGAATCAAATTTGCGCCATCGGACGAAGTCACTTTTTCTAAAAAACCAGGCGGATCCCACGGGATTAAAGGAATCGAAAAGCAGGATCACATCGGTGAAGTATTGATAAGCATTCCCACTTTTATGGTGAAAGTTCCTGAAGTTAAGCATGAAAAACCAGGCCATAAGAGAGCGGACCCGATCCACTCTGGTAATATCAAACGCCGGGTGTTCGGCCAAAGCTTTTACTTGTTCCAGCGCGTTGGGCAACCGGGTTGAGGCCTGTACCTGAAACCATTTATCAATTGCCAGGGGATCCGATTCCCAACGCCTGTAATAGGCCGTTAAGGCTTTTTCCCGTTCAGGGACATCAAAATTATTTAGAATCGTCAAGGCGGCCATCATATCCGTCATATTTTTACCGTTGACGGCTTGATCAAAACACAGATCGACGATTTTTGGGTCCTTGAGCGCCATCAAGTATCCCAGGCAGACGTTTTTCAGATGTCGACGCGCCCTGGAAATCCGATCCGGAGCGTATTCTCCGGTTTCATCGTTCTCTTCGTAACACGTTAAAAGGTCTTTCTTGAGATGCGAAGCGAGCTGCTGGATAACAAAATCGCGTGCACGGCAAATTCCCTCCACGTCAATGATATCCATCTGCTCGGACAGGTCCTTTTCAGAGGGAAACGTCAGCATCTCGGCAACGAAGTAGGGATCCTGCTCCCTGCTGTTGATGAGGTTTCGCATCACTTCGATATACTGCTGGTCCAATCCCATGTTGCGTCCCCGGGCATGCTGCGCCATCCGTTTCATAATGAAACGGGATATATAACATTGGGCTGCATCCCACCGGGAAACCAGGTCCGAATCATGTGCCATCAGGAAAATAAGTTCTTCGTCGCTATAGTTATATTCCAATCGGACCGGGGCAGAAAACCCCCTGAGGAAAGAGGGTACAGGCTTTTCGTCAATGTTTTTAAAGCGAAAGGTCGTTATGTCGTTACGGATCTCCAATGTTTTTGATGTGGGGTATTCTCCGGGAGGTTCGTTTTCCAACTGCAACGCCAGCTCCCGGCCGCTTTTGTCCAGCAACCCCATCCGGAAAGGTATGTGAAGCGGCTTTTTCAGACCTGTATTCGCCGACTGTGGATAATACTGTTTAATGGTCACCGAATATGTTTTATCGGCTGCGTCGTATTCCGTTGTTACCTTCAAATGGGGTGTGCCCGGCTGATGATACCAAAGGCGGAATTGTTTAAGATCTTTGCCGGAAACTTCTTCCATTACCGGAAGAAACGCTTCGATGGTGACCGCCTGACCGTCATGCCGCTCAAAGAACAGATCCGATCCCTTTTTGAAATTGTCTTCTCCTATTAGAAGATGAAGCATACGAACCAGCTCGCAGCCCTTGTCGTAAACGGTTAACGTATAAAAATTGCTGACCTCCCGGTAGGACTTTGGTTGAACCGGGTGTGCGCTGGTTCCTTCATCCTCCGAGAACTGCTTTTCCCGTATAATTCTCATTCTGCCGATTCTTGAAACCGAAGTGCCGTATAAATCCTCCTCAAATTGGCTATGCCGAAAGGTCGTAAATCCTTCCTTTAGACATAATTGAAACCAATCTCGACAGGTCACGCGGTTTCCGCTCCAGTGATGAAAATATTCGTGCGCAATATTGATACGGATTTGTTTGTAGTCATCATCGGTGGCCGGGGCACTGCCTTGCGCAACCACATTGACGGGATTGAAAATATTCAATCCCTGGCTCTCCATTGCGCCAAAATTATGGTCCGAAACAACGGCAATATTGTAAAGATCCAGAAAATACTCTCTGTTATAAGCTTCTTCATCCCATTTCATGGCCACTTTCAGCGATTCCATCGCCCATTGTGTTTTGTTTATTATCGTGGCATCGGCAAAGATATTGAGTGTTATTTGACGACCGGACCGGGTCGTGAAAAAATCCGTCAGCCGTTCGAATTTTCCGGCCACCAGCGCAAAAAGATAGCTGGGTTTTGGTATTGGATCTTCCCATCGGACCCAATGGCGCCCATCTCCCAATGATCCCTTCTCAACCCGGTTTCCGTTTGACAACAAAACCGGATAGGCGTCAAGATCCGCATCGATCGTGACCGTATAGACGGCGAGGATGTCCGGCCTGTCCGGAAAGTAGGTCATTTTGCTGAATCCATCCGGCTCACAATGGGTACACAAATTTCCTTCGGTTTGGTATAATCCGAAGTTGGATGTGTTTTCGCTTGGCCGGACGACCGTTTTTATCTCCACCTTAAACTCATTCGGTACATCATTGATCACCAGCGTTTCTTTATCCAGTTGGTAGTCGCCGGATTCAAGCCGGTGCCCATTGAGTTCGATCCACTTCAAATCCAACTGCCTGCCGTTGAGCACGAAAGCATTATCGTTATCCATTCGTCCCGGATTCGCAGCCCCTCGGAGGGTTGATGTTATTTCCGTTACTTCAGCGTCCAGGTCAAACGTGAGATCAACGGATCTGATCAGAAACGCCGGGGGTTTATAATCTTCTAAACGGGTTATCGTTTTATCTTGTTCGGTCATAATTTGCTCCGGTTTTTTAACCCTGAACGTTGTACCGTGTCGAAGATCCCGCTGTGCAGGGAACCTGTGAACGGTTACCACTTAAACAAAGCCTTGGTTTACGAAAGCGGAGACCAGAAATTATATTCTTTGGGCGGAATTTTTCCAATCAGGTTTTTTACAAGAAAATCCAACATTTTACGAATAAAATACCCGTGGCCGACGATGGTATGATCGGCATTGGGAATGATCAACAGTTCAAAATCCTTGTTTGCTTTAATCAACTTATCAACCAGGGCCAAAGAGGATGCCGGATGTACATTTTCATCCATATCGCCGGCTATGATCATCAATGCGCCCTTCAGTTTACCTGCCACCGTTATATTGGAATTTTCTGAATATGTTTCCTTGTCGTATAATCCGAGGAATTGCTCGACAAATGAATTCAGGTAGCAGGAAACATCATGATTTCCGGAGGAAGATATCGCCATTTTATAGAAGTCGCCATGATCGAGGATGGCGCGAGCCGCGCCATACCCGCCGGATGAATGCCCATAAATACCAACCTGTTCGATATCAAGATAGGGTCTTTCCGTCGCCAGCCTGCGAATACCGGCGATACGGTCGGGTATCCCGGCATCTTTCATGTTTTTATAGGCAACATCCTGAAAGGCTTTGGACCTGAAGGGGGTTCCCATGCCATCGAGTATGACGACCGCCATTCCCAATTCCGCCAAAACGGAGCCCAGCATGAAATAACCTAGTTCGGCCAACTCGGTGCCGAATGAGTTTTTTGGGGTAAAAATGGCGTGAGGCCCCGGGTAAGTCCAGTCAAGAATCGGATATTTCCGGGTCGCATCAAAATCCGTCGGCAGGTAAAGCATCCCATAAATATCGGTTTCCCCATCACGGCCCTTTGTTTTAAATGGCTCCGGCCACCGCCAACCCGTCTCGAGGAGTTGGCTGACATCGGCTTCTTCCAGAACGCAGATCTGCTCCCCGTTGGTGTTTCTTACAACCGTCACCGGTGCCTTATCCACCCGGGAATAGGTGTCGATGAAGTACTGTCCCGATGGTGAAAATCCCGCATCCGAAGCTTCCGGGCTGAAGGGGCTGATACTGACGCTTAGGGGGTTTTGTTCCCTTAAGATCATGTGCTCGGCATCCTCGGGTGTCAGCAGCTTCAATCCGGTTCCGTCCAGGTTAATTCGATACATATGTCTGTAGTAGGGATCACGTTCCGCCTCCCGCCCACAGGCTGTAAAGTACAAGACCCGGGATGTTTCATCGATGTGATGAATGTCTCTGACAACCAATTGTCCTGAAGTGATTTGATTTTTCAATTCACCCGTGTTCAAGTCATAAAGATAAAAATGCCCCCACCCATCCCGCTCGGAAAACCAGATGAATTCCCGGCTGCTTTCAATGGTGGCGACCGACCGGGAAATGTATTGTGCCCCGGCCTGGACAAACGTCTCTCCCCGTTCTTCCAGAAGTTCTCTTGTTTTTCCCGTTTTCGTCTCCGTGACCTTGAAATGAAGCGCTTTTTCCGCGCGTTCCCTATGAATCGCGTAAATGGACCCCCCGTCCTCACGCCACCATATGAGGTCCTGCTCAATGGGGGAGGTATTTGTGGCAAGCATCGGTTCTGTGTCAAACCAGGTCTGCCGGCCATTTTCAATATCGATAACGAGATGTTCGGCCACCGTTAACTGTTCATCGCCTGGGAACGCCATGCGGACGGTAAACAACTCCGGCCGTGGATTTCCGTTATCCGGGACATGTTGAACCAGGGGGAAACTTTTTACGCTGCGTTCATCGAGTTTATATGTCAGGATTTTTTCGGAATCGGGTGACCAGATAGCCTTCGGCAGCTGCTTTCTGCCTTCTCTTTTGGATGTTATTGTAATCAGATTGGCATCCGGTGATTTCGCATACGCGTAATGGGGTTCGCCATCACGGGTCAGTTGGTTGACTTCACCGGTTTCGATCTGTTTAACAAAAAGATTGTTGTCCCGGGCAAAGGCGGCGTATTTTCCGTCGGGAGATAACAATTCATCCGGTTGGGGGATATATTCCGAACTTTTTGTGCAAACTTCCGTTGAAAAATCATATCTGTATCGGTAATCTCCCAGATCGAATGTCATGGCGGTTTCATCATCCGCTATCGGCAGGTTTGCTATCGGCAGGTTCTCCTCACTTATTTTTTCACCGGTTAATTCCGATAGGACACCGGCCAGCTTTTTATGGTCGAAAGCGGGTTTTTTCATCCCGGTCGCGGCATCGACAATGACAAATTCAACGCCGGTTTTTGTTTGTCTGCGATAATGAAATCGATCCGTATTCCCAATCCAGTGGGGACGAACATCGAGATTTTTCAAGTATCCGAAAATATTCCAGGCGGCATATCTTTCGGCTTTCTTGTAGTCTTCCGGCGTCAATTGTTCGGTGGGTGAAGGTGACATTTGCAGCTCCAATAAAAATTTAGTTAAAAAGTCAGTACCCCGGTGCCGTTCTCGGCCAGGGACTTATCTGTTCCAGAATACGGGCCAGTCGTAACGGAATCTCATCCTGGTGGCGACGCGCGGTAATCATCAGCCCGACCGGAAGGCCGTCCGAAGTAAGGCCGGCCGGTACGGAGATGGACGGATTCCAGCATGCGTTTGCCACCAGACCGAACGGTTCGGCAGGGGCCTCATTCCCATTTATGGTTGTCAGCATCGTCGCATCGGCATCATATGCCCGACAAGCTGTCGTGGGTGAGAGAAGAATATCCGTTTCACGAAACAGCTCGGCCACCGGCGCTTCGATGGTCTGAAATACCTTATTTGCGGTGTAAATATCTTCATCCGATATATCTGTTTCACGATCCAATAAAAACTGAATATTGGGACTCAATTTATCCATATTGTCCGGTAAAACCCCCATTAAGTGAAAACCGATTTTAATTTTATGCACAATTGTTTTCATCCAATGGCGGGTTATATTCGGCGGATTAAAACCGGTGTCCAACCGGATCAGCCCGGCAGCGGAAATCAGTTTATCCGCAGCGGCCCCGGCAATCTCCGCGACCTCATCTTCCACGGAGGCATAACCGTAATCGGCTGACCACACCGCACGCAACCCTTTCACATCAAGATTTTCGATGGCATCTTCATATCGGATATTGGGTTTGGGCAGCGTTCTGCGGTCACGAGGATCAGGGCCTGCCATGATGTCCAGCAACCGCGCAGTATCCGCAACCGTCGATGTTATCACACCGTTACAGTCCAAGTCGTCAAAACCGCTTTCACTGGGAATTCGGCCGGTACTTGGTTTTAGACCCACCAACCCGGTGAAGGCGGCCGGAGATCGAATGGAGCCGGCGGCATCCCCCCCTGTACAGAAAGGGACCATGCCGGCGGATACGGCAGCCGAAGACCCGCCGCTGCTTCCACCGGGAGTCTTGTTCAGGTTCCATGGGTTTCGCGTCACGCCCCATAGCGTCGTATGGGTTGCCGAGTCCAACCCGAATTCCGAAGCCGCCACCATCCCCACCGGAATAGCCCCGTGCGTTCTTAGTCGGGCAATAAACAAATCATCGTTTTTCGACGGGGGCGCATCCTTGTAAAAATAAGATCCATAAGTGCTCGGCATGCCGCTGCAATGGTTGAGGTCCTTTACGCCGAAAGGAACGCCGGCCAATGGGCCCGGATCTTCCCCTTTTTCAACCCGTTTGTCGATTTTATCGGCGATGCGATACGCTTCTTTTTCATTCAGAAAAATAAAGGCATTAATCTCTTTATTCTTCTTCTTTATCTGCTTGAAGCATTCTTCCACAATGTCTTTTGCCTTCCGTTGACCGCTCCGAACAGCTTCGGCGATGTCAATAACGGTATCCATGGGAACTGGTAAATTTTTCATAATAGCGTATCTTTATATCCTTAGATTAAGCCTTTTATCAGAAACATCCACGCAAAAGCATGTATGTTGTCATCAGGTCATTATTCATTTTTTACTATCAGCCTTCAAACTTCCCCGCAAAGCGGGGCTCAGGTTCTTTGGATTGCCCAGTCAGCTGTTCAAGGATTTCTGCATGGCGCTTCTTGGTTAAAGGGAAAAACCATAAAATAATCCCGCCGATCACGCTCAGGATGGTCGGGAAGATAAGCACGGTGAACAGAAGCCCCGAAATAGCTGTCTGACTATTCTCAACATGAAACCGATACCCAAAAATATTAATCACATAAAACCCAATCGATCCTCCCAATGCGAAGTTCGCTTTAACCATCAATGCGGAAAGGGCCGAATACTTACCCGCCCGATTGATACCGCTTTTCAACCGGTCTTCATCGACAATATCCCCCATAATCGTTATGGGTAGCAGGGTGGTGGCACCCGATAGAAGGCCAAAAATGAAGGCCGAAAAAAGTACGGGTATGAAAGCCCCCGGTCCCGGTGGCCACAAAAGCAGTCGCTAAAACAGTGGAGAATTTACTGCCGATTTTTAAGTACCCATCTATCCAGATATACAGCGTCGACATCATCGCGCCCTGACCGATTCCCAACATCAAGTACCCGATGGTGAAATGCCAGAACGTTCTGTTTTTCTGAATTGATTTTAATGAGGAAATCAGTGTCGCTGCTTTTCCTGAGGCATATATTCCTTTTGGAACCGTCGTGACCGTTAATAGCGTGAACAGGGGCAATGTAACGGCAATCATAATTCCAATCGCTTTTAGCACGTCAGCATTGTATTCACTTGTTTTAAAAATCGGGTACATGATCAGTGGAAACAACATAAATACCATGTTTCCAAACTGTCCGGCGATTTGGTAAAAAGAAAAAATCTTTGATCTTTCTTTGTAATCACTGGAAAGTTCGATTCCCCAAGCGTTGTAAGGAACAAGCTGGATTGTCATCATGAAATAAACCAGTAGCAGACAGGATAAAAAATAAAAAAATCCAGCGTCCGGCGACGGTGTAAAGATCAGGTACACAGGGACCACCATCCCGAACGATCCCAGTATCATCCAGGGTTTTCGATGTCCCAGGGGCGTCTTGATCTTATCGGACAGATACCCGATAGTCGGGTCGGTCACGGCATCAAACAGACGACCGATAAACAGGGCTGTACCAATGGCGGCCATACTGACCGTGGAATGCTTGGCATAGTAGCCGGGCAATACGGAAAGAAGCGGCATCATCAACATGGAAACCCAAAAAAACGGCAGGGAGAACGATATTAATGTGATTATGGAATGTTGATTCTCTTTCATGTAATAGACTATAGCTTTTCAAAGACGGGATTGCATCTATCGATAGGTATATTTTAGGATATATTTACTTAGTGCCCATCCACAATTGGCTAATTTTTTCGATTTCTGGATGGACACTACTAAGGGTTCGCGCAAAGTCGGTCTATCTGAGAGGTCAAACTGCGGTTTTGCATACAGCTCCGGGGTGTTATTGTTCACCCGAAAGCAATCCCAGTTCCCTGGAAATGGAAACAGCCTTCATACGCCCACTGACATCAAGTTTTCCGTAAATATTGTGCAAATGGACTTTCACCGTTCCAATTGAAATATACAGTTCCTGGGCGATTTCTTTATTGGATAGGCCCCGGTCGATGAGCCTCAGAACTTCCAGCTCTCTTCGGCTGAGTTGTTCCGGTATTTCGGGGTGAGACTTTTGACGTTTAGGGTCTGCGTCGGATTTGTCTTTGAGAAATGCAGTTAGCAATGTTTTTACATGTTCCGGAACGATATTCCTTGTTTTTGCTTTTAATAACAAAAGCTTCATCTGGGTTCCTTCGTTAAGGAACAGTCGGGAATATCCTTCGGGGCTTGCCAATGATAGGGCTTTTTTGAGCGATTGGAGGGATTTTTCCGTCGATCCCCGGCTATCATAAGCCATCGATTCAAGAATGAGCAGCTCGAGGAGACGTCCTATCCACCCCCCTTCCCGGTAAACCCGTTTCCAATTGGAAATCAGTTCAAAAACAGGGGTTAGATCGATATCCTTTCCGTGACGATGGTGTGCAACCATTGTTCGCGCGATAACGATCATATTAAAATATGCGAATTCGTCACCAATGCCAAGTCCCGGAGCTTCGAGAGAAGGATCCAGTTTCTTAAGACCGGACCATCGTGTGGTCGCCTCAATGTCTCCAGCCAACAATCTCACCTGCGCTCGGACAGCTTCTGAATAACGGGTTGCTTTCTTACCCTTTTCGGTATTTTCAATACTGTTTTCAATCTCTTTTTCATTCGTTCCCAACAGGGTTTGAAGCTGTGAAAAAGTCCCAAAACCGGTAATTTTCTGTGCAGTATCGATCGTTAATGCAATTCGTTCAAGCCCTTTTTTTATAAATAATGACGCCGCTTCAAGCTCATTCCGTTCCATCAATATATATCCGAGATTTAGATAAATCGGCCCTGAGGCGGGTAACATTCGGTCTTTTTCAGCCGGCATGACGGTTGCGTTCAATACGTTTCGGCACTCCCGTTCGGCTTCGCTCAGGTTGCCTTGCAGCCGCGTTACTCTCACTTTTAAACCCAACGAATCCAATTCAATATAAAGTCGTTGCTTTTCACGGGCGACCTTACTGGCTTCATCGAAAGCCTGCCAGGCACGGTTCCCCTCCCCCAATTCAAGGTATGCCTCGCCGATCAGGTTGAAAAAAACACCCCGATAAAAATTGGAAATAGGGGTATCCTCCGTGCCGTCCATTTCGCCTCTGATCAGTTCGATGATTTTTCGAGGATCTCGTAAACGCAATCTTTCCAAAAGTATTCTAAGGGGGGATAACATTTTCCTGGCGGTCCCCACCGCCTGAAGCCCGTTTTCTCCAATAGGGTTGTCGTTCAACCGGTTCTCTATTTCCGTCAGCTTCTCTTTTAATTGATCCAGGGGACTTAATCCCTGCCAGAAAAGTGAATAGACATGAAGCGCATCGATAACGGGATGTGACGTCACCAGTTGCTCCGGTAAGGATTCAAACCATTCGGTAGGACTCCAAAACCCGCGCTTGAAAAACATATCCATGGCATGCTGTTCTATGAGACGTGCGGCTGCTTCGTAGTCGGGTGCTTTTAAAAAATTCCGAACGGCCTCCTCGAAGTATCCGTTCCGTTCAAACCAGTGTCCGGCGCGAATATAGAGTTCCGGTATAATTTGAGGCAGCCTCAACTTCAGTTGATGAATGAGCAGATCGGAAAATAACGAATGATAGCGATACCAATGCCGCCGGTTGTCCAGAGGGACAACAAACAGATTGGTTTTGTCAAGATACTCCAGGATGCCATAGCTTATTCCGGTGTTTTCATAATCAAACACCACCGCATCGCACAAGGCGGCGTTAAACCGCTCCAGAACAGCCGTCTTCATCAGGAACATCTGTCTTTCTTTCGTCTGTTTGGAAAAGATCTCATCCGTCAGGTAATCAATGATGTAACGGTGGTCCCCGGCAAACTGACGGATAAATTCGTCGGGATTCGGCTCATTTTTAATGGAGACCGCAGCCAACCGAAGACCGGCAATCCATCCTTCCGTACGCTCCGCCAATGTCGCGATTTGTTTCTCCGAGAGCTGCCGGTCAATGGTTTCGTTCATTAACGTTTCAGTCTCTTTTAATGTAAAGCGCAAGTCCTGCATGCCGATATCCGTGATCAGCCCCCCGGCACGAAACCTTGCCAGGGTCAGGGGCGGTTCCTCGCGACTGATCAGTACCAGGTGCAATTGATGCGGTTGGTTGTCTATGAGAAACTGAAGTGCATCATTGATTGCGGCGTTTTTGACGGCCTGATAGTCATCGAGCACCAATACGAACGGATCCGGCAATGTGGACATATCGTTGATAAGCGTTGTCATCAGATCTTGAATCGGCGGTAATCTCGGGGCTTCCATTGCCGCTTGAATGGTCATCCCAATTTTTTTTTCAATCCGCTGTAAAGCGGCCACCAAATAATCCAGAAATCGCTGAAGGATATTGTCATTGTCATCCAGGGAGAGCCAGGAACAAGGGATTTCCATCTTTTTTAGCCAGACGCCCACGACAGTGGTCTTGCCGAATCCTGCAGGCGCTGTCACCAGCGAAACGGATCGTTCCCTTTTATATCCTTCATCAAGTTTCGCTAAAAGCCGAGGCAGTGGTACCAGGTTCGGTACCTGGGGGGGCAGTGTTAATTTGGTCGATAATATCGAAGTGGTCATGGACTAATCATATCTCCGGCAACCGTTTCCGAAGATCGACTTTTGAAATCTTTTCAAGCGTCGATCTGGGAAACTCATCCACGATATAAACAGCTGTCGGCACTTTGAAATCGGCCAGATCCTTCCTGCACGCAGAAAGGATGATCTCTTCGATATTTTCCGGTGCGTGAGGGAGGGGGATGACAAACGCCACCGGCACCTCGTCGAGCATTCGATGCTTCTGGCCGACCACGGCCACCTCGTTCACAACACCCGTTGCATTAATTACCCCTTCGATTTCAGCTGTCGCAACATTTTCCGCTCCCACCTTCAACATATCCTTATCACGATCAGCGAAGAGAAAGTGGCCTTCCTTGGTTACCGTCACCAGGTCCCCCGTGTGAAACCACCCCGCCTCATCAAAGCTATCCCGGGTGGCTTCGGGATTTTTGAAATATTCCAGGAAGAGGGAAATTCCCCGTACACCCCGGATCAGCAGATGTCCGGTCTCTCCCGACTCCACAGGGGAACCGTCATCGTCGACCACGGCAATATCATATTCCGGTGCCGGATAACCTATGGACATCAGCGGTTCCTTTTGATGGAGGTTCCCCACCACCCCGTGGGTTATGGTTTCCGTCATGCCCCAAAACCCAAGTGTCTTTACACCGAAAGCCTCCTCAACCTGCGGTAAGGATACAGCAACCCCCCAAAAGCGATAATGGTGCCTGGCGGGAATTTCCACCGTCATGAGCGCCTTGACCGAAAAGGGAATCATGGATGCCCATGTGCATTTGTGACGAAGGGATACTTCCCAAAATCGACTGACTGAGAATTTCGGCAGAAGAACCACGGTGGCCCCAACCCATAAACTGGCAAGTACGGAATATGCCTGGGCATTGGTGTGAAAGAGGGGGTTGAAACACAACGTGATATCGTCGGATCTTAACATAAAATGGCATGCATTGACCTGGGCACCCCAAAGTGCATTGGCATGCGTCCAAAGCACGGCTTTCGGTCGGGATGTGGTGCCGGATGTGTATTGGATCCCAACAGGGCTCATGGGATCGTGGGCTCGATCCGGAGCCTTTTCAGGATCGCCGTATAGGCTGGAAAAGGGCTCATATCCGCCACGTCGTTTTTCCTCCGGAGCCTTTGCCGTCGGATTTGTTTCGATAACAACCATCCAACTGATATTTTCGGCATTTGCCGCCACAAGGTCCGCCAAGGCGGGCTGGGTGATGGCACCGACAATTTCGGAATGCTCTGCAAAATAGGCCAGATCGTTTCCCACCGAGCGCGTGTTTGTCGTCACTGCCACCGCTCCGATTCTGGCGCATGCATACCAGGCTAAAATGAGCTCAGGACAATTATCCAGGTGAATAAGGACCCGATCTCCGGCGCAAACCCCCCGCGCGATCAATCCGGCGGCAATGCTTGATACGTCATCCGCAAATGTCTTATAAGTCCAGGAGCGCGAGGGACCCTGAAAAGGTTCCCAGATGAGAAAGACATGGTCCGCATGGTGCGTTGCATGATGTTCCACCAACCACGGCACATCCCGCCCTGAATAGGATAAACCCTTACCTGTCATCATCGTATTATTTGCGACCATTTTGTCTCTCCTTTGATGCAAACCACTCACCGTTTAAAAAGTTTCTTCCATCTTTGATTCTTTCTCAGCTTGCAAGAATCGATGGGAGTTCTTCGATAATAAGAAGCACATCGCCCAATCGGTGTCCCATGTTTTCCTTTTTTTTTCAACCCTGACGCCTGAACATAATGAAGGCCCCAACCAGGGTTGGGGCCACGCTCTCAAGAATCCGGTTTCATGCTTGGCATTATGAGGAATGACGGCACCATGCATACGCATTAAACTTGCACATGAATTTAATATGTATTAAAATACCATAGTTAAGGGAGGTAGCGCCTATATGAAACAAGATCGCGAATACACTGATTATCTGGAGAGAATTATGCACAAAGTTAGCAAAACTTGGCGTCGTAATGGTCTGCAAACATTTGTTGCTCTTATCTTGTTACTGACCGGGGGCTTCTGGCTCACCCCGTCGACGCTGCACGCAGATCCGTTCCTCTTTGTCTCACTGCCGGACACGCAGGTCTACTCTGAGAATCGATTCCCGGGTGACGGACGTTTTCCGGCTGTAACCGATCCGCGAGGAACAGGTGCAATCTTCTTTGACCAAACCCAATGGATAGTCGACAACGCCGATGATTGGGGTATTCGGTATGTTGTCCACCTCGGGGACATCGTTGAAAACGGGGACAACCTCGACGAGTGGGCACGGGCCAAAGCAGCCATGGACATCCTGCTCCAGAACGACATTGCGCATGGAACCGTCATGGGAAACCACGACAGCAATCACGGCCCCGACTATCAACAAAATTATCTGGACAACTTCGGCCCGTCGGTGTTTGAGGGACGCTCATGGTACCGGGCCTCCTCACCGGGAGGCGGGGCCAATTTTCAGTTGCTCGAGCACGAAGGGGAAAAGATTGGGTTTCTCAACCTCAGCATCGATCAGCCGCAGTCGGAAGTGGATTGGGCGGACGAAATTATCAAGAACAACCCGGATACAATCTTCATCCTCGGCACCCATCGTTACCTTTACGACTTCAAACTCGCCGGCGGCCGCTACGGCGAAACCGTCGACAGCCCCTTGGGTCCATTGGTCATCCAGGACGACTTCGAGGATGGCGTGGTTGCTCCCAACACGGGTGAGGCGCTTTTCAACAAACTTGTCAGCCGGCATCCCAACATTCTGATGATTCACGCCGGTCACTTCCATAGCGAATGGGTGCGTCTTGACGGCCGGAATAATGCCGAACAGACTGTCATTCAGATCCTCACCGACTACCAGAGTACCCGTAACGGTGGCGACGGCTGGCTACGCATTTACGAGATGGATTTTGACAATAACACTTTCAAATTCGAGACCTATTCCCCGACGCTCGACCGCTATCGCACGACTATTGACCATTTTGTAGAGGCTATCTATATCGCCTATGGGGGGCGCGAGGAAATCATTGCCGCGCTGGGCATCACGGAGGCGACGTATTTCGTTCTCCTCGAGAGGCTGAAGGACGTGCCCGAGGCACAAGACGGATTCCTCTACCAGCACCCGGATTTCGACGAACCTGACGAGCAGGCGTATTACAACCAGTATCTAAGCGATCTATTCCATGGCCAAATCCCCCCGGAAGTCGGTGACATTGCCGACTGGGAAGGCTTATGGCTGGAAGCCTTTGCCGCCAATCCGCAAAACCCCCAGGATTTCAGTGACTGGGTTCGCTCTCCGAGCGGAATCATGGAAATTGACTACTCTGCTTATGCAAACGATGCTGGGGGCGGTGATGACATAAAGGTAACAGCACCCAATGGTGGTGAAAACTGGAAGACGGGCGAAAAATACACAATCAGCTGGGACCCCGGTCAGCTGCAGGAAGATGTACAGCTTTTCTTATTTAAAGATGGAAAATATTATGCATTCATTAAAAAAATGTCCAATGACGGCACCTACGAATGGACCATTGCTGATTCTATAGAAACAGGTGATGATTACCAAATCCTTATCAGAACGGTTTCCAATTCGGAAAGGGATTTTAGCGATGCCGATTTTTCTATCAATAACGAAGGCGGAATAATCGAAGATGGAATAAAGGTAACAGCACCCAATGGTGGTGAAAACTGGACGACGGGCGAAAAATACACAATCAGCTGGGACCCCGGCCAGCTGCAGGAAGATGTACAGCTTTTCTTATTTAAAGATGGAAAATATTATGCATTCATTAGAAAAATGCCCAATGACGGCACATATGAATGGACCATTGCTGAATCTATAGAAACAGGTGATGATTACCAAATCCTTATAAAAACGGTTTCCAATTCAGAAAGGGATTTTAGCGATACCGATTTTTCTATCGATGTGTTTCAGTGAAATATTGCCTTGTATAACGCGATATACAGGTGGTTCCAATGGACGCCAACGCCCCAGATCAACATGTGGGTTTACTGCACGCGACGTAAAAAACCCAGCGTTTCCACAATTTCGATCTCTTCAAACAGCCCGGACGCACAGGCCATTTTCCATATTTCATAGGGCGCTTGCCCGCCTTGGGAGGGATCCGGGAATATATCATGAATGGCAAGTATGCCGTTAACGACCATATGGCCCGCCCACGAGCGGTAGTCGCACAATGCCGCTTGATGGCTATGACCGCCATCTATAAATACCATTGCCAAAGGGGTGACCCAACCACGAGAGGCTACCGAAGTGGGGGCTACGATTGGAATGACGGTATCCTCGAGTTTTGCCCGCCGAATGGTTTTTTTAAACTCTTTGAAACTGTCTAACCGCCCAATTTCCGGATCGTACAGATCGGGATCATGATATTCTTCGCCCGGTTGATGTTCCTCGGATCCGAGATGGTGATCCACTGCGTATAACACCGATTGGTTTTGTTTACACGCCGTGCCCAGATAAACGGTTGACTTGCCGCAATAGCTGCCAACTTCCAGGCAGGGCCCCAATCGAGAGGCGTCGGCAGCATGCCGATACAGCGCCTCGCCCTCTTTCTGATCCAGAAATCCTTTTACGGTTTCCATATCAATGGGTAATTCGATTGCCATGATTATCCCCATTATCTTTTAGGGTTCGACCGGATTGATGTTATCTTATTCATCCGGAAAATACTGAATGGTGGCATCGGTAAATACATTTACATGGGTGCCGGAGCCGTTGTTGTTTTCAAGCAGGTCCATAACCGCTTCCCAATTATCCGCCCATGACACACGGCCATATCCACCGAACCAGTCTTCATCGGCACGGCTCGGGTACGGGCTGTATATGATAATATTGCCAATGTCGTCCGTCATGCTTGTTCGATCAGGACTCCAGAGCTTTCCGCCGATATATTTACCGAAACTGCCAATCAGGTAATGGGTAATCTGCCCCATGGGCGTATGAGAAACAACGACGATATCCCCTTTGGGTTTAAGGCTCTTGGATCCAAAAAGCAAGGCAATGGCGGCTTCGCAAGCTTTGAAATTCGCGTTGACCACCGCCACATCGGCGTTGGGGATCAGTCGGGTCCCGTTGAGTTTTTTGGCGATCTCCACCCCTGCATAATGAGCTTCGATGGGATGACCGACAAACAAATCGATGGTCTCACAACGACTGTTTACCAGGGCATCGACGACCAGGTCAAGACCGGCCATGGCACAGACTTCTTCCATTTCCAGGCGCATGATATTGCCGTCGAATCTGCCCAGACCGTCAACCGGATTCAGCCCTTTCCCGAATAGGTCGGTAGCGGATAATAGGTGGTTGCCCAGAACGGTTTCTGCCGACGAAACACCTGGAAACAAGATTTTACCACCACCCCCGAAACCATTGAACGGGTGGGGAACGATGCTGCCCATTCCGATCTTCAGATCGCATTTCATTATTTCGGAGTTGACGGACACCTCGGTATTTCGACTGGTCTTGCCCAAATTGTCACAGTTTTCGTACGGATTGTGGTTGAACACCGGATATTTAGCAACGACCGCTTTTCCCAGTTTCTTTACAAAATCGACGCGGGTGTGGGCACCATGATTGCCAAGGGAGCAGATAAAGCGAATCCGGTCGTCTGTGACACCGGCCACTTTCAATTCTTTTAGCACAAATGGCACCAGTTCATACAACCGGGTTCCCCGGCTGATGTCATCAAAGATGATGACAACATCCTGTTTACCTTTGGCCAGCTCTTGAATCCGGGAAGCACCGATGGGTTCTGCAAACGCTTTTTCCATCGCCGCTTTGGACATGGGTTCCATGGTATCGGCAGGGCTGTCGCAGACTTCCACCCGCCAATCGTCCGGAAAGCTGATTTCAATATCCTTCTCATCAAACCACATACCCTGGGCAAGACGAATACTATCGTGCATAAATACACCTCCGTTTTAGTGAATCATCTGCATGCCTTTATCAAACGCTTTAAGATTTAATGCCACTTTATCTTCGCTCATCATAACCCCGAGCACCGCCTCAAGCAGCTCCCGTGTCAAGGGCAGCACACCGGTAGCTGCCATGGCCCCCACCATTATCACGTTACTTAGAATTGAATGTCCCAGCTTCAGGGCTTCTTCCGTAGGATCGATAAACCAGGCAATCTCGGAAAGCGCCTCGATCCATTGCCGGATATCTTCCGGCGACGGATACACCTGCTCTCCGCAGATAACGCCGAGCGGATGAATCGGCCGCGTATTGCACAGAACCTTGACGTTCGAGTTGCCGTAATCTTTCAGCACCCGAAGTGTTTCCACCGGTTCCAATGACACCACCATATGGGCGTTTCCTTTGGGAATTTGTGGAGAGAGGGAGGCCCCCGATGAGAGCCTCATATGACTCATCACGGGACCACCTCGCTGGGAAGCACCAAAGGTTTCACCAATGGTAACGGAAACGCCCTGTTGAGAAAGCATATTTCCCACCAATCGGGAAGCCAGCACGTTCCCCTGGCCACCAATACCGGTAATAATCAGATTAAACGGGTCGGATGACAATTGACTTCTCATGATCTATTGCGCCTCCTTTGTTTGAATTGCCCCGGAAGGACAGACGGATGCACAGACGCCGCATCCGCTGCAGAGCACCTCATCGATATGGGCCTTTTGATCCACAGGATCCCATATGAGCCCGGGGCACTTGAACACACGCGTACACAGACGGTTACAACCACACGTTTCCCCAAGACATCGCGATTCATCCACGCTCACCTCATACTGTTTTTTACCTTTTTTTTCAGGACTCAGCGCGCATACCTGTCTCAGCACCAGCACGTTTACACCATCTGTTGCTTTCAGCAGAGACAAAAGCGTCTCCCGGGTGTCATCGATGTCAAAAGGATCGCAAATCTTCACCCGGGCACCGATGGCCTCGCAAACCGCCGGAATGTCTACGGCAGGCGCCGCCTCTTTCCTGACGTTCATGGGCAGGCCCGGATGGGTCTGGAATCCGGTCATGGCCGTGCCGCTGTTGTCCAGCACCACAAGGGTTATGGGTGACTGGTTGTGCACCGCATTCACCAGTGCCGGGATCACCGAATGGAAAAAGGTACCGTCACCACAGACCGCCACGACCGGCTGATTCATCCCGAATTGCGTCAGCTTGGCAAACCCGCCGGCCACACCGGCACCGGAACCCATCGAATGATTGGTCTTCAGGGTAAAAAAGCCCGAAGGACCCAATCCCAAGGTATAACAGCCGATATCGCCACAGACGAAGCCCTTTCGGTTGTCCATGGCCATAGCGTTGTTGATGGACCAGAAAGAGGCCCGATGCGGGCAGCCGGGGCAAAAGGCCATATCCCGTTCCGGAATTCCCCCGAAGGGGATGGTGTCGTTCACCTTGCTTACGTAATCCGCCTGGCGCGTTACCAATTCACATCCGAGTATCTTTGCCAGGGAACTCGCCACGATATCCGGGTTCAGTTCCCCTATCGTCGGCAGGCTGCCATCAATTTTCCCATGAAATGTCTTCACCCCGATCCGTCCGGCCAATCCCATGGCCAGACTTCGCAGATTGTCTTCCATAAAGGAAAGGCCCTCTTCCACCACCAGTACCTTATTGGTTCGGCTTAAATATTTTTCCAATAATCCGGATGGCAGCGGCCAAGTGGTACCCAGTTTCAGCACACCCACCCGATCATTGGCCCCCAGCATCTGGATCGCTTCCCGGCTGTAGAGATTGCCGGCAGAGCTTGTAATCACCAGCAACTCGGGAGCATCCGGTCCATTATACGTGTTAAAGGGAGAGGTTTCGAATATCTCGGCCGCTTTTTTGAGCTTGCCCTGCTGGCGCTGATGCAAGAATTCGAGAAGCACCGGCACGGTGATCACCGGCCCCTCCATCTGCTCCAGAAACGACCCTTCATAATTGAAACGGGCCGATGCGGTGTCGGCCGGAAGATCTCCAAACACCACGTTGCCGCTGGCATGGGATAGGCGTGTGACACTGCGGACCATCACGACATTCCGGATCTCTTCGGAAAGCTCAAATGCCCATCGGGTCATATCTTTTGCTTCTTGAAAATCACCGGGCTCTATTAACGGGAACTCCATCATTTTGGCATAATGTCGTGCGTCGCCCTCATTGGAGCTCGACAATCCGCCGGGATCCTCACACATTACCAGAACCATCCCCCCCCGGGTTCCGTAGAGCGCCAGATGGAGGAGAAAGTCGGCCGCCACATTCACCCCCACCTGCTTCATAACGCACATGGACCGAAGCTCTGCAAACGATCCGGCGGCAGCCACTTCCAGGGCAACCTTTTCATTCACCGACCACTCCACATAGAGATTGCGCTTTTTTGCCACCTTGGCCAATTCCGTTATAATTTCAGAAGACGGTGTGCCCGGATACCCGGCCGCCACACTCACGCCGGCTTCCAGCGCCCCGCGGGTGATGGCCTCATTTCCCATTAACAGATGCCGTGCACCTATCTGTTGTTGTGCGATGACTGTCATTTTTCCTCCTGTTTGGCCTTTTCCAAAGCCCTCTTTTTCTTGTTGTCGGCTCCCAGTGTCAGATGTTCCAAACCGGCTGCCGGGAAATCACCCAATACCAGATATCCCTCTTTAACTGCTTTTTCCACCAGCTTTTCACCCCGTTGGGTTCTAATGATCAAGGTATTCCATTCCGCCTTACCTTCAAAAGCACCGACTGACAGATCCGCCCATTCGGCTGTCATATCCGGACAGGTGAAACATCCATTGGGAACCAGCGACCGGATTTCATCGAGGGGAACTTCTACTTCGGTATCCCCGGTTTTAATGATAAAAACCTCAGCCGGTGGTGGTGGCACGTCCATACCGGTAATAGCGTCGATGTCGATTTTCCCTGAAAGAAAATCGAGGAATTTTCGGGTATCCAGGGCCCAGGTACAAAAGAGCCCTATGGTCAGGGCCACAGGATCTTTGAAGTTTTCCTTTTCGAGCGGATTATTTCGCATCTGCGCCACACCGGTCAATTGGCAGGCAGTGCCCACCACCCCCAGCTTTTCATGACCGTCCGCTGCGGCCTGGTTCAGGCAGGAAACCGTCGGTGCAGCCATGTACTTGGTAGATGCACAATTAACGACATCACCGGATTTGGTAACCAGTTTCGGCATGGGTATTAGCCCTTCATTGTCGGTCAAGACGGCGCCCTCTACCAGCCCGCTCTCAAGCGCCAGGGTCATCAACGCCGATACGGTCCCCCCGTTCTGAAATTTACCTGATCTCATTTTTTCGCCGGCTTTGGCGGCCGTAATTCGACGATATATTCCCAGGGCTTCACCGTTATAAGGCTTACCGAAATAGTTCCGGGCCAGTTGATCATAATCGACCCCGGTTTTCGGGCAATGGGCGTAACAACGCCCTCTTTCAAGATCGCAATCAAACAGTTGGGCAACCTTCCCCTCATGGGCCTTGAAATAGGGACACACCCCCATACAGGCACCACAAACAGTGCAAAGGTCCTGGGCCAGGACCTGCTCGGAAAGTTCTTTGGAACCTAATATTTCCATTAAATAACCTCCTTTATTTTTCTGTGGAGAACCGGATCCGGAGAGCCGGGATCCCCTACTCGCTTTTAAAACCATATGCCCGTGCCAGCATTGCCATGGGGTGGATCACATCAATGTCGGCCAGGGCTGAATTCAAATAGGAGCGGCAAGAGGGACATTGGGTAACGACCGTCTTCACGCCGGTGTTTTGAATATCTTCGATCTTCGGATTTCGAATGGTTTCAGATAACGACTTAAACTCAGTAAAAAAAGTCCCGCCGGCCCCGCAGCATTTCTCCGGTTCTTCCATTTCCACCATCCGGGCGTTTGGAATTTTCAGCAATATTTTCCGGGGGGCATCGTTGAGGCCGGGTGTCCAGGCGCCGTGGCACGGAATATGATAGGTGAACGGCGCAATGGGTTCAGTTGGGTCGGTGGTAAGGCCAACTTCCACCAGGTAATCGGTCACCTCTTTTATTTTGGCGGAAACAGCCGTTGCCTTTTCGTACAGTGAATCGTCCCGGGGAAAGAGTTTCGATAATTTTTCCTTCAGGGTCATACCACAGGAGGTGCAGTCTGTCAGAATAACATCCGATTCAATCGCCGCCAGAATGTTCAGATTGCTTTCCATCATTTGCCTGGCCGTTTTGATGTCACCTTCTGCCAGGGCGGGGATACCGCAGCAGACAAGACCGTCCGGGACCGTGACCGTAATTCCGTTTTGGGCCAAGACCTTCATAACGGCATCACCGGTATCCGGATAAAGGGTGTTGGTGGCACAGCCGACGAAATAGACCGCTTTGGCCCTGACTTCTCCGGTGGGTTCATAGGTGCCGGCATAACGATCTTCAAAGGCTTTTTTCGATGATGTCGGAATCTCTTTCGGTATTATCCCCGCTGTTCTGGCAAGGCCTTCCAGTTTTCGCATAGCACCTGTCACGCCCCGTTTTTCCATAAACCGCTTGAGCAAGATGCGTTTGGGCAGTTGCATGCGTTTTCCGCCATATAACCGATAACGGGCGGCGATGACAATCTCGTCGACCGGTATGCTCGCCGGACAGGTTTGCGTACAATTCGAACACAGCAGGCACCGGTTTATAATCTCATGAACGCGTTTGGACTGCGGCAATGTGTTGTTCAGCAACGATTCTCTGATCACCATCATCCGGGATCGGGCAACATGGGTTTCCAGAAGGTCGGCCAGGTAGACGGGACAGGTGGCCTCACAGAAAGCGCAGTGAGAGCATTTATCCATCCATTCCGTGTAGGTTTTCAAATCGCCCAACATCGTCAATCACCCTGGACCCATATCTTGCCGGGATTCATGATACCCGCCGGATCAATCGTATTCTTAATCGCCTTAAGCAGCGCCACCTGCCGCTCCCCGAGCTCATCTTCTAGAAACGACGCTTTATGTAACCCAATGCCATGCTCACCGGAAATGCTGCCCCCGAGTCTCAAACCGGTATGAACGATTTCCCTGACGGCGGTCATGGCCTTTTGATACGTTGCCTCGTCGGTATCCGACATCAGGATAACGGGATGAACATTGCCGTCGCCGGCATGACCGGCAAATCCGATCATCAGGCCTATTTTGGCCGATAGATCTACCATGGCGCGAATAAACTCCGGAAAACGATCCCGCGGCACCGTGACATCTTCGTTAATCACTTTTTTCATAACAGAAACCATCAGGGGATATAGCATCGAGCGTGCTTTCCAATAACTGTCCGCTTCTTTTTTGCCTGCAGCGACCCTGACGTCGATTGCCTTGAGGTGTGTGCAAACCGCTTCGACCCTCTTGGATTCTTCTGCAATTTGAACTTCCAAACCATCCAGCTTGATAAACAGGAAAGCGCCGCCCTCGGTGGATAGCGGCGGGGTCAGGTACTCGTTGATAAAACCGATTGCCGCCTGGGGGACATATTCGAGCATGGCGGGAACAATTCCGGCGGCGATGATGGCGGATACCAGATCCGATGCCTGCTCCGGTGTTTCGCAGGTGACGATGATGGTTTGATCGGCCGGTGGTTTCGGCAACAACCGTGTGGTAACTTTGGTAATAACCCCCAGGGTCCCTTCCGATCCGGTCAACAGATGGGTCAGATCGTATCCCACAGCCTGCTTGACACAGGACCCGCCTGTATTGATGATGGAACCATCGGGCAAAACAACTTCGAGTCCCAAAACATAGTTGGAAGTCGTTCCGTATTTCACGCCATGGGGCCCGCCGGCCCGGGTGGCCACGTTTCCGCCAAGGGTGCAGACGGTCATACTCTGGGGATCCGGCGGGTAAAAGAGATTCTGCTTTTCAACCGCCCGGTGATACCGCGACACCACGACGCCGCATTCCGCCTTACCCGTCAGGTTTCCCGGGTTGATCTCAATAATTTTGTTCATTCGCTTTGTATCCAGCACGATGCCACCCTGGACGGGTGTACATCCGCCGGACAGCCCGCTGCCCGCTCCCCGAGGTGTTACCGGTATTCGGTTATTATATGCATAGGTTACCACCGTGGCGACATCGTCGGTGGTATTCGGCAAAACAATGGCCTCCGGCTTTCCCCTTGCATAATCATGGATTGCATCCGATTCGTACGCCATGAGATCCGCCGGATCCGTTTTAACCATGGCCTTTCCGACCAATCTTGCAAGATCTTTTTCTAATCCTTTCATCAATTCCTCACATTTACACTGCTTGCGCTTGCATCGCTTCGGGGCGATATCCCATCCGGCGGGATATTTCTATGCCGGTCTGAATCAGATTGGCCACAACCTCGGGCAGCAGTTTATTGACCAGGATGTCGGGGGTTCCGGACAAACTGATCGCCCCCATCGCTTTGCCCGTAAAATCAAATATGGGCACGGCAATACATCCAATGCCCATAATCAACTCGCCCCTCTCGGTGGCATACCCGTTCTCCTGTGCCTCCTTAAGACACTGACGCAATGTGTGCTTATCGGCAATGGTGTTGGGATTAATTGGGATCAGGGGTATTTTATCAAGATAATCTTCGATTTG
>JAFDDL010000391.1 GCA_019310865.1 Deltaproteobacteria bacterium
CCTCGAATCCGGGTGCGGTTCTTTGCCGGCTATGATTTCCCAAAAGATTTGAACAAGGACCGGGATATGGTTAAAAAGGCTTACGATACCGGCGTGCCCATGGGCGGGGACCTGCTGGCCCATACCAAAGGCAAGGCCCCCCGTTTTCTGGTCTGGGCCACCCGGGATCCCCAGAGTGCCCCGCTGCAGCGCATCCAGGTCGTCAAAGGTTGGATGGCATCGGGTAAAGCCCTGGAAAAAGTGTTTGATGTGGCCGGTTCAGACGGCCTCAAGCCCGATCCGGCAACCCACCGCATCCCGGACAACGGCGCCAAAGTCGATCTCAAGACCGGAAAATGGGACGAGGACAAGGGAGCGGCTGAACTGAGCGTCGTATGGACGGATCCCGAGTTTGATCCAAAGCAGCAGGCCTTTTACTATGTCCGGGTACTGGAAAACCCGACCCTGCGCTGGAGCACCTATGATGCCAACAAACTGGGGATCCCCCCCATGGAGGACCTGCCCACTACCATCCAGGAGCGTGCGTATAGTTCACCCATTTGGTATTCACCCAAAATATAAATATGGACGAGAACACCCTACTTCAAGGAGACAATAGTGAAACCAATCAGATTGGTGCTATGTGCCATACTACTTGCAAGCACATTGTCCGGATCGGCCATTGCCAAGGGCGAGAACCCGATTTCCTGGCGTGAGCAATACGCCTACTCAGTGGGAATGGCAGCTTACCCCTATGCCTTTCCGTATCTTCACATGGCAAGACTGCGTTGGATGTGGACAAATCATCCACGCGACCCGGAGAATTTCCCCTATGCCCCCATCAATCATTTCTGGCACGCGACGCACCTGGCCGATGCAAAGTACAGGGGCGGCGGCACACCGAATAACGACGCCATTTACTCCATAGCCTGGGTAAATGTCGGGGAAGAACCGATCATCTTAAGCCATCCGGATATGGCCGATCGCCATTTCAGCTTTCATTGCACGTCATTCACCTCTGATAACTTTGCTGTTGTCAGCCAGAGGGAGACAGGAGGTGCGGAAGGCCGTTTTGCAATTGTAAACAAGGATTTCAAGGGAGAGCTGCCGGAAGGGGTGAAAGCGCTGCCGACCGCTACCACGCCATGGTTTCTTTTAATCGCGCGTACGACGGTAAATGGTCCGCATGATCTGCCGAACGTCCTTGCACTGCAAAAGCAATATCGTCTGACCCCGCTTAGCTATTGGGGTAAACCGGAGAAAACCTTGCCCACGTCGCGTGATATTTGGGCACCTTTCAAACCAAAAAATGATCCTCTGGCCAACTGGAAAACCATCAACCGTGCCATGACTGAGAATCCGCCCCCCGGGTCCGAGTCGGCGTTGGCCAAATTATTGGCCGAGGTCAATCTGGGGCCAGGGCAAAATGTTGATGCCCTGGATGAAGACAGCAAGACAGGACTGGCACGGGCGGCCAAGGATGCGCACAAAATGATTATACAAGCGCGGGCGGACAAACCGGGTGGAACTCGCGTCAATGGGTGGAGACGGAGTAGCGACTATGCAGGCCGTGAGGGACTGGCCGGTCATTATTTGATTCGTGGCGTCATGCAGTCTTTCACTGGGATCACAACAAACTATCCCGAGGAGGGGCGCTATTTCGGACTGGCCAGGAATAAGGAAGGAGACTACCTGGATGCCGGTAAAGCTTCCTACCGGTTGACGTTTCCGGCAGGAGCGGAGCCTCCGGTCGATGCGTTCTGGTCATTGAGCCTGTACGGGCTTGACACCAACCTGGTTGACAATCCACTGAATCGCTATTCCTTAGGTGACCGGTCGCCCTTGCAGCGAAACAGCGATGGCAGCCTGACGCTGTATATTCAGCATAAATCGCCGGGAAATAACAAGGAATCCAACTGGCTCCCAGCCCCCAATGGCCCATTCGCCTTGACCCTGCGGTGTTACCGCCCACAGGCAGCGATTCTCAATGGAGAGTGGCAGCCACCGGCAGTTACAACGGTGAACAAGTGAAACCGGCAACGCCGCTATCAAGATTTTACAATCGCCGTTATGCCAACATCTACCGATGATATCCCTTGGCGAACTTACGCCGGATCTGGTGGCGGTAAGCGCTTTTTCGGAACCTGTACTTTGATGGTGGGAAAATCGGCCTTAGTTCTGAAATGAATGCGCGGTTTCTTAAGTGGAAAAATAACTGGCTCCCTGCTCCCGACGATAAATTCAGAATGAGTCTGCGGTTGTTTCGCCCCAAGGCGGAAGTCACAAATGGAGAATGGGTACCCCCCCAGTTGCAGACCGTGAAATAAAAATATCGACAATAACTTATTAGGAGAAATTTATGAAGAGATTTGCAAAACAACTTGTGATAGTCATCGCTGCGGTGGTTCTGTTGGCAGAGAGCGCGCCGGCCAAACCGGAAAATCCGGTACCCTGGCGCGAACAATATGCGTATTCGTTGGGGATAGCGGCCTATCCTTACGTGTTTCCCTATCTGAATATGACAAAACTGCGCTGGATGTGGACCACCCAGCCCCGCGATCCGCTGAATACGCCCTATATGCCGCTCAACCACTTCTGGCATGCGACCCGACTCTCCAATGCCAAATACCGTGATGGCGGCAAACCGAATAATGATACGCTTTACTCTGTTGCCTGGGTTAATGTCGACAAGGAGCCGATTATTCTAAGCTATCCGGATATGGGCGATCGCTATTTTGCCTTTGAGTTGACTGATTTTACTTCCGACAACTTCGGTTATGCGGGACAGCGCGTAACAGGCAGCGCTGCCGGTCACTTCGCCATCGTCAGTGAGGATTTCAAAGGCGACTTACCCCCCGGTGTAAAAGCACTACCGGCCGCTCCGACGCCGTGGATTTTTATTCTTGGCCGTACGTTGGTGGACGGCGAACAGGATCTGCCGAATGTGTTGGCCTTGCAGAAACAATATCGACTGACGCCGCTGAGTTACTGGGGCAAGCCCGATGCGGAATTGCCGGTATCACACGATATATGGGCACCTTATAAGCAAAAGGAAGATCCCCTGGCGAGATGGCGCACCATCAACCGTGCAATGGCTGAGAACCCACCACCGAGTAATGAGTCGGAACTGCTGTCTCTATTGGCAGAGATTCATATCGGCCCGGGCCAGGATTTAGATACCCTGGATGAAGACAGCAAGCGGGGTTTGGCGCGTGCGGCAAAAGACGCTCACAAAATGATGATACTGGCCCGCTCCAATCCGGATCATACCGGCGGCGTCATCACCGATGGCTGGCGTCGTGGCAACAATCTTGGGCAAGGGCGCGCGGGAAAGTATGGTCAATATCTGCGTCGGGGTTTGAGCAATTTTAAGGGCATCTGCGGCAATGACCCGGAGGAAGCAAAGTATTTTCAGTCGTTTCAAGACAAGAATGGCAAGAGACTGGATGCCGGCGAGACTTCCTACGAATTAACCTTTCCCAAAGGCGAGGAGCCGCCTGCGGATGCATTTTGGTCTATAACAATGTATGACAAAACCACAAACCTGGTGGACAACCCTATAGATCGCTACTCGATTGGTGATCGGACTCGGGGCTTAAAACGAAGCCAGGATGGCAGCCTGACGATTTATATTCAAACCGAGTCACCGGGTAAGAATAAAGCGTCCAATTGGCTTCCGGCCCCGGACGGTCGGTTCCGTATAGCATTGCGGGTTTACCGTCCTCAGCAGGCGGCTCTTGATGGAAGCTGGCTGCCGCCGGCACTGAAGGTAAAAGAAAAATAAGCATCACACAACGAGCCCTGGTGGGCGGATGAAAAAACTGAACATTCGCAGGGATTAAAAAATCTTTTAAAAAAAGACGCGACATGCTATGAGACGAAAGGGTTCACAGGGAAAACGCATTTCTGCTTTTTCGTATACGGACGCATAAATTAGGAAATTGAATTATGACGAAGCGAATAATCTGTATTGTCGGCGGATTACTTGTCTTGCTGGTGGCGGTCACGCTGGTGTTTTACACCGTGGATGAAGCCGAGTATGTGATCATTACGCAATTCGGAAAATATGTGGACGTGAAAAAGGAAGCCGGCCTGAACTGGAAGCTGCCGGATCCTTTCCAGACGGTGACCCGGTTCAGCAAGCGGATCATAACCTTTGATCCGCCGCCTACGGAGCTTCTTACCCAAGATAAAAAAAATCTGCTGGTGGATAACTTCATGTTGTGGCAGGTGAACGATCCCCTACGGTTTCTCGAGCGGGTCAAGGACCCCAAGGGCGCCGAGGCGAGGCTGTCGGACATCCTCTCTTCCCAGGTGGGCGCCGCCCTGGGTAAATACCCGCAATCCGCCCTGATCTCAATCCAGGCCAATGAAATGAAAATGGGACAGCTCATGGGGGAGGTCCCCCGGGAGTGTGCCCGGCTG
>JAFDDL010000392.1 GCA_019310865.1 Deltaproteobacteria bacterium
TATCAAGGAAAGGTCAAGGCAAATGGGGTGTTCAATGTCCAAAAAGCCGCACCGCGCAGCCGGATTAAACTATTGGCGGACAATATCCAGGCAGAGCCTTTTTTAAAGGATATGATCGGGAAGGATTTTATTGTCGGTACGGCAAAATCCGAGTTGTCCGTGTCCATGGCGGGCGACACGCCCGAGCGAATCAAGCGCACCTTGAATGGCAATGGTGACATTTCTTTCACAGATGGCGCCATTAAAGGAATCGACCTGGTGGGAATGATTCAAAATGCGGCGGCGGCCTTTGGGCTTGCGGAAAAGAAAGACTCGGAAGCGCAAACAGAGTTTACCGAATTAAGCAGCATTTTTACCATCAAAAGTGGGTTGTTTGAAACAGCGGATACCACACTTTCGTCTCCTGCATTGAAAATCAACGCTGCTGGAACAGCCAATCTTGTCAAAGAAACGCTCGACTTTCGGGTGGATCCAACCTACTTTAATCCGATCAAGCTCAAGAGCGAAGACGAAGCTGAGTCCGACGAAACGGCGACATCGAAATCCGATACAACCGGTGAGCAAGACACCACGCCGGATACAGAACCGGTGGAAGAAAAACCAACCGGCTCCAAGTTGGTGCCGGTATTGATTACCGGCAGCTTTTCGTCGCCGAAATTCAAACCCGACCTGGAAGGGGCGCTGAAGCAGACCATTGAAAGCACGTTGACTGATTTGTTTAAGAAGAAAGAGGATAAATCCGAAGGGGAAGCGGATGAGACGTCAAAATCCGAGTCGTTGGATGATACCGTGAAAGGATTGATCAAGGGTCTTCCATTTGGTAAGTGACCCTTTACCAGAAACAGACACGAATAAGTGAAATGTGTGGGGACGTATAAATTTGGGGACGTTCTTCAGATTATAAGTTTCTACATAGAAACTTATAATCTGAAGAACGTCCCCATTAGGACCACGTCCCCATTGGACGTCCCCATTGGATTTGGAGTGATTTATGACGCTGCTCATTGTGATTTACTGTTCATGCGCCTTGATGTTGATGCTCTATGGTATCAACTGCCATGTGTTGACTTGGTTGTACCATCGAAATCGTAAAACGAGCCAGCTGCTCGATCAGCAGGTACTGAGAGATTTTTATGGCGAAAAGTTGCCCAATGACGCAGCTTTGAATCAAATGGCTCATCGGCTGCCGGTGGTGACCACCCAATTGCCGGTATACAATGAACGAAATGTTGTGGAGCGCCTCATCGATGCGGTGGCGGCGTTTCGATATCCGGCAGGACGTCATGAAATTCAGGTGCTTGACGATTCAACAGACGAAACGCGCCGGATCGTTGCCGCCAAGGTGGCGCAATTAAAAAAACGCGGCGTGGATATTCACCATATTATCCGGCATCATCGAACCGGTTACAAAGCCGGCGCCTTGCGCGAGGGGATGACAAAAGCCCGGGGAGATTTTACGGCGATTTTCGATGCCGATTTTCTGCCGCCATCCGATTTTCTACTGCGCGCCATGCCGTTTTTCACCGCTGATGAACACCTCGGGTTTGTTCAGGGACGTTGGGGACATCTGAACCGAAGGGAGAGTCTGATCACGCGACTTCAGGCCATTGGCATCGACGGACATTTTATGGTCGAGCAATCAGCCAGATCCGGGTCTGGGCTCTATTTGAATTTTAACGGTACGGCCGGTATTTTTCGCAACCTGGCGATTGTGGATGCCGGCAACTGGCAGGACGACACCCTGACCGAGGACATGGACCTGTCTTACCGAATCCAGCTTGCCGGCTGGGGGTGCCGGTTTGTTAGCGATCTGGTGGCACCGGCGGAAATTCCAAATGACGTCAATGCGTTTAAGAACCAACAATTCAGGTGGGCCAAGGGATCGATCCAGACAGCCTTGAAATTGCTGCCCCGCATTTTGCGAACCAGGCGCAGGCCCTTTGTGAAATTTCAGGCTGTCATGCATCTGACCCATTACATGGTGCACCCGCTCATGCTGTTTATGGCGATAACCGCCTTGCCGATTCTTCTCGCGGGCGGCCTGAGCCTTCAACCCATGATCTTCAGTCTGTTCGTTGGCCTCCTTGCGGTGAGTTTTACCGGCCCAAGCCGCCTGTATCTGACAGCTGAGTGGGCACTTGGAATCAATCGTCGAAAAGCGCTGTTGCTCTTGCCCATCATGATCCCCTTTGGCTGTGGACTTGCCATCAACAACAGTCGGGCGGTTTTCGAGGCGCTGCTGGGCAGGCAAAGCGGATTTGTCCGGACGCCCAAAAGAGGACACCTTCGCGCCAAGGTATATGCGATCGGACAGAATCGATTTTTCCTTCTGGAAATGGCTGCGTCCATCTGGTGCCTGGTGGGGGCCCTGGCTTTTTTTCTGTCGCGAGTCTACCTGGTGGGGCCGTTTCTGCTCATCTACACCATCGGTTTCTGTTTTATTGGTATGCTGTCCTGGCGACATATGAACCCTAAAGTTGTATAAAAAGCATGACCCGATTTTCTGTCTATAGCGGTTTCTATCTGCCGGCGGTCATCGCGCTTGCGTTCTGCGGACCGGTCGGAAGATTCGGACTTCTTTATGCAGCGATTTATGTGGCGGCTTTTGCCGCCCTCTGGGCCATGGTGATCTCATTTCCCGACTGGACCCGCCAAAAGACATTCTGGGTGGTGATGATTCTGGGAGTGGGTCTCCGGTTGGCCTTTGCATGGTTTCCCCACAGCAACGATGTCTGTCGGTATGTCTGGGAAGGCGTTGTGCAAAACCATGGATTCAATCCCTATCTGTATGCGCCGGCGGACCCGGTCCTGGCGCCATTGCGCCAGGGTGCCATGATGGACGTCTGGGAAACGATCAACCACAAGAATCTTTCAGCCGGTTATCCACCGGTGGCATTGCTCTTTTTCCGTCTGCTGGCCGCTATCCGACCGGACCCGGTTTTTTTTAAACAGGCCATTCTTCTGATAGACGCTGCTGTGATCGTGCCCCTGGCATGGGTTTTCAAAATTCGAGGTGTGCCCTTTAAACGCCTGCTGTGGTATGCGGCAAATCCGCTGTTGCTGGTGTTTATCGCCGGTGAGGGGCATCTGGATACCATCATGGTTTTTTTCATGTGCCTCGCATTGGCCTGTGTCTTTACAAATCGCTGCCGGCTTGGATTTTTTTTTCTGGGTTGTGCCACTTTGACAAAGTTTTTCGCAATACCGGCCATATTTTTCCTGATTCGCTCGGATAACTGGAAAAAGACCGTCTGGGCCCTGTTGCCCCTTGTCTGTTATCTTCCCTTTCTGAACGCCGGCCCACACTTGTTTGGCACCCTTGTGACTTTCGGAGCGAATTTTCATTATAACGATATCCTGCCGGCGCTGTTACGGCCGTTTCTGGGATCAGCCACCCTGGGAACCGTTCTGTTTTTATTTTCCGGAATGCTGGTCTTTGTGTTTTTAACGACACACGATCGCCTGCGCAGTACATACCTGGCCTTCGGTTGCCTGCTGGTGTGTCTTCCGACACTTCATCCCTGGTATCATGCCATTATGGCGCCATTCGCGGCTGCCTTTGCCTCTCCGGCCTGGCTGTATCTGCAGCTCGGCGTGGTGGCAACCTTTCCCGTGCTGATCGGCGAATATCAAACCGGCGTATTTCAGGAAATTCACTGGCTCAGGTGGATCGAAGTCATTCCGTTTTTTGCGATGCTGGTCTGGACATGGCTACGGGGGAGGCCCGACTCATCGAATCGTTTTAATCGGGTCAGCACCATTTCGGTGGTGATGCCGGTTGTCAATGAGGCGTCGCAATTGGGGCAAAGCCTGGCGTCCCTTGCAGACCGGCCGGAGATCATTCAGGTTGTCGTCGTTGATGGTGGCTCTATCGATGGCACTCGGAATGTGGCCCTTGAATATGGTGCCCATGTGCTGACCACCGGTCGTGGTAGGGGGTCCCAGATTCACGCCGGCATCGAACAATGCCATGGAGACATCATTCTGGTGATGCATGCGGACTGTCGCCTGGCATCGAATGCAGGCGGCCGGATTGTTGACATGCTTAATAAGCGACCTTTTTTAGTCGGCGGTGCCCTGGGGATGCGATTTGCGTCACCCGGAATCGGAAAACGAGTCCTGGCCGCCCTCAATAATATTCGTGCCGGGGTGTTTAGAATTTCATTTGGAGACCAGGGGCAGTTTTTCCGATCCGCCGTGCTGGATCAAATTGGCGGGTTCCCGGACCAATTGCTCATGGAGGACGTGGAAATGTCTCTGAGATTGAAGACAGCCGGCCGCGTGGGATTTTTACCCAGAGGGATTGTCGTATCCGGCAGGCGCTGGGATTCGCAGGCCTTTTTTCCCGGTGTGGCGAAAGTTATATACCTGTTTGGGCGATATTTAATCGAACG
>JAFDDL010000393.1 GCA_019310865.1 Deltaproteobacteria bacterium
ATTGGAAAAAATATATCGGCATGTCGAAGTGGACGCGGGCGATTTTCAAGGCATGGACAACACGTTATCCTGTGCAATGGCTTGTGGCTTAGCCAAAGAGGGAATCATCGATGTGATGGCTCTGGAAGGAATAGCCACGAAGAATAAAGAGAAATTATGAGATAATAGATGCCGGCATGAACGCCGCTGCAGGGGTTTTGAAGGCGGGCGTAAAAGCCAGCGATGTTTTTACTGCCGCAAGGCAGGTGCTGATCGAAGCTAAAACGATGCCGGCCGTTGAAATGGTCGGGCATGGCATCGGACTCGACATTCATGAACCACCCAGTTTGGATGCCAATAATGATATGGCTCTTCAGGAAGGAATGACCATTTGTATAGAAGTATGGTTAATTGACGAAAATTGGAGAAGCAAAGGCGGCGGCGGCCTATACGGATATGAAGACATATTTGTTGTCAAGGAAGATGGATACGAATTGATCGAAGGACTCGATCACAGCATCATTAAAGTCGATCACCCGATACTATAATTAACCGAATACAAAAAGGTAGAAGGAGGGTAAAATTATGAAAAACACAAGAAATTACAGGAACCGTTTTTTTGGCAGGGTTGGACAAATTCAGGCAGCTTTTCTCCTGATGGTCGTCGTCGTCCTTTTGTTCGGGATTCCTGGGCATACCCGCGCAGAAGAGGAGGCGGAGGACTACATGCTGGAGGAGACCACGGTGACAGCCACCAAGGTCGGCGAGACCAAGCTTCAGGAAACGCCGATGTCCATCACGGCTTTTTCCGATGAACACCTGAAAGGCACCCACGCCTTTAATTTGACGGAACTGAGTCAATTCGTGCCGAACGCCCAGTTCGATCTGCGTGGCCCCTTCGTTACGGGGTTTATAAGAGGGATTGGATCAGTAAACTTGTGGATGTCCGGTAGTCAGAAGGTCGGCTTCTATCTTGACGGCCTATACCTGTTAAAGGGATTCGGCGCCAATGCCGACTTTTTCGATGTGGAAAGGATCGAGGTGCTTCGCGGGCCCCAGGGAACGCTCTATGGACGAAACTCCGTCGGCGGTTCCGTGAACATTATTACCAAGCGGCCAAGCGACGAGTTTGAGCTGAAAATCGGAGTTGAAGCCGGTAATTACGATAAAGTACGGGTAGACGGCATGATCAGCGGCCCCATTGTCAAGGACAAGGTCAAGGTGAGGCTGTCTTTTTCGGATAGCGCGCATGACGGCTACGTGGATAACCTGATCGGGTCCAACCCGTATGATGAGGATTATACCGCCATGCGGGGTGCGCTACAGTTCACGCCCACTGATAAGGTGGAAATCCGGCTAGGGGCGGATTACCGAAAGTCCGACAACCACGCATTTCCAAATAAATTAATTTACGATCAGGGGGTTTTTGGAGGACTGCTGGCCCCCATGTTCGGGATACCTAATAGCGTACTAATTCCCGAGGATTTCTGGGAAGTTCGCCATGATGTGTCTCAAGACGATGACGAAGAATTGTGGGGTGTTTCGGGCAGCGTGGATATCGAACTGTCCGACAGCATGGCGCTACACTCAATTACGGGCTATCGCGAGTATGAACGATATTATATAATAGATATGGATGGGAGTGTACTTCCTCTTAGCCACGCCGCTCTGCTTGAGAATGTGCAGCAATTTTCACAGGAGCTTCAACTTGATGGGAACTGGAACCGCTGGAAGTGGATTCTCGGAGGTTACTACTATCACGCGGATGATGACGCTCCTTTCGTGGAAAACAGGCTGGAATTCCTCGGCCCTGGTTTTGTATTGTATAATAAGTCCAATATTGTAACGGACGCTTACGCCCTCTTCGCAAATGTTATCTACGACATCAACGACAAGCTATCCTTGGACGCGGGAGTGCGATATAGCTATGAAGAAAAGAAAATAGACTTTGAACAGTCTACTAGTTTTCCACACCCATTCCTTCCATCATTTACTTTAGAGGAAGAAGATAACTGGAGTGCTATAACGCCAAAATTCGGCGTGAATTACCGTGCCACCGATGACATGCTCCTCTTTGGGACCATCAGCAGGGGCTTTAAAAGCGGTGGTTTTTTTCCAACGAACCCACCCGGCACAAGTATAGATCTTGATCCCGAGTTTATTTGGAGCTATGAGATCGGGCTCAAGAGCGATTGGTTCGACAGGCGGTTGCGGGCGAACTTGACAGCCTTTTGGTCCGACTACACCGACATCCAGGAGTCAGGTGGCGTTCAGGGTGTACCCATTGTGACCAATGCAGCGGAAGCCACGGTCAAGGGGGCTGAGCTGGAGCTTTTAGCAAGACCGGTTCCACCCCTTACGCTGAGCTGCTCTGTTTCGTACCTGGACGCGAAATATGATGAATTCATTACAGTTGATAGTTCTGGAAATGTCGTGGATGTCTCCGGCAACACACTCATTTACGCCCCGGAATGGAAACTCAACCTTGGTGCACAATATGTAATACCGGTGTATGACTACGGTTTTCTCACGCTTAGAGGAGACCTGACCTGGACCGATGACCAACACTTCTTCTCCGCTCTCAATAACCCACTAGCCGGACAGGAGGCCTATACGCTCGTCAACGGCCGTGTGCGCTTCGAGACAGCGGGTGGCCACTGGAGCTTTGATATCTACGGAAAGAACCTGGGAGAAACGGAGTACCTCAGGAACGTAATGGCGCTAACTCCCTTGGATCCGGTAGGCAACATCGGTCCTCCCAGGACCTTCGGAATCCAAGTTGTTTACGAATACTGATAACGATGGGATGATAGCGAAGGGAGTTAGTATGCTTGGTTGGGCCAATTTTGCTCTAATGGTGGGCGCTACAATACTTTTTATGTACTTGTATGCGTTAAGTGTGCAACCATTTAAAAGACAGAAACGGATCGGCGATGCTGCTTGGCAGCAATGCACCCGTCTCCGTTGGTATGCATTGTTTTTCGAGGTAATACAGCTCGTATGCATGGCCCTCTGGATCTGGATACCGGTACCCGTGGCTGATCAGATTATACCGGATTTTAAGTTCAGAATTCCTATTATTGCCATCATATCAATTCCTTTCTGGATTATTTTATTTGCCGGAGCGATTCATTCCGGGAAAGAATCCATGTTTCCATCCAGCCAAACTGAACTGTTTAAGGGAATATACCGCTACTGTAGACATGCGCAATGTACCGGTGAATTTCCAATCTTCCTTTTATATGCTGTTGCGCTAAATTCGTGGGTCCTGGTAGCCTTTGTCATCGTATTCGCTGTATCCTTTTTCTCAATAATTATATTGTATGAAGAAAAAGATTTAGTATTAAAATACGGCAATCAATATAAAGCGTACCAAAAGCAAACAGGAGCCTTTTTTCCAAAATTGATAAAATAGCCGAGCTAAAAACCCCATAGTATAGGAGAATTCCGTATGAATAAGGTTAAGATTCTGGGCATAGCGGGAAGCCCCAGGAAAAATGGAAACACCACCACGCTTGTGCAGAAGGCTTTGGAAGGTGCCGCAAGCGTGCCTAATGTGGAGACTGAGTTATACCAACTGGCAGGCAAAAAAGTACATTACTGCATCGCCTGCTTCAAGTGCCTTGAGAAAGGCAAATGCATCATTGAAGACGATCTCCAGGAAATTGCCGACAAATACATGGCCGCGGACGGTATCATATGGGGGGCGCCGGTCTATTTTGTTTCCCTGCCGGCTTCCATGAAGGCCGTGATCGATCGGTTGGGCAATTCACTGGCGACCCGTTATGTCCTTCAAGGGGGAGATATTCCCAGGCTCTGCAAGGTCGGCGGTGCCGTTACCGGCGGTGCCCACCGCAACGGCGGCCAGGATCTGGTATTGAGCTATCTGAATGACTGCAATCTCATTTTAAACGGATTCTCCGTTTCCGGAGATACCATAACCGGAAGCTACATCGGATCAGCTGCTCATACCGGCGGGGACAATCCCATCGGTAAGGATAACGTATCGAACGATTCGGAAGGGCTTCACACCGCGCTGACAACCGGGAAAAGAGTCGCGGAGGCAACGAAAATCGTTCAGGCCGGCCTAGCCGCCCTGGGAGAAGAGTTGCCCGGCGAATATCGCTATACCTGGGGAGGTGCGTAGCTCCGGCACATGAGGGGGCTATTTTTTCAGCATTTCACAGCCGCTCCATATCTCCCAGCTTTTTTGTCAGCGCCAATGATCGTTCAAGATATTGGTATAGCTTTTTTTGAACGCGGCCATACACCGTATATTCCGGGTAATTCCCGTCCGAATCCAAATCACCGGCGGGAACGCCGGTTAATATTTCGATTCCTTCTTTAATGGTCGATACACCAAAGATGTGAAACTTTTCTTGGCCAACCGCAGTGACAATCTCGCGTTTAAGC
>JAFDDL010000394.1 GCA_019310865.1 Deltaproteobacteria bacterium
ATTTTATCCTCGGAGGTAAGCGAAGACTCCGATATCAACCATATGCCTGTGGTAAAATTTTTCGCAAGCCTTGATCTCAACCAAATTTGCCTATTTCTGGATGGACACTAGATACAAAGCAAAGCATTTTCCATGCCAGGTTGCTAGGGGTTCGTGCAGAACAAGCGAAAAAAACAGATAGATATATGGTTGTCTATGTAAAGGCGTGAAATGGGTATGGTTACAAATATGCTACGCTAAACGAAAACAAGGATGCGGGATCGCACTAACAACTTTGGAATCGACGGGCGTTGCTTATGTGACGGATAGGGGCATTCGGCTGCTGTAATATTATGAACATAAGTTCAATATTTTCTCTTGACAAGCCTGAAAAAGTATATATTATGAACATAGGTTCAAAAAAAACGGAAGGACAGTTTAAATGGCTAGACCCAAAATTTGCAGGCGTGTTTTTCAACGACCCGTTCACGGGTTTTACAAACCCCAAGGGGTGCCGGTTCATTCGCTCAAGGGAGTCACTCTTCCGGTCGAAGGGCTGGAAGCGCTTCGACTGGCGGATGCTGAGGGTCTCGAACAGCAGCAGGCTGCCGAGTTGATGGGAATTTCCCGACCAACCTTTACGCGCCTGCTGGCTGAAGCGCGTCACACGGTGGCCAAAGCGCTTTCCAGCGGTTGGGCTATTCGAATCGAAGGCGGTAATTATCAGGTAATAAATGAACCACCACCTTCCCGCGGCATGGGAAGGCGACGGCGGGGACGAGGTGGTCCCGGCAGCAGATAAATGAGCCCGAAAAATTCACGTAGGAAAGGGGGTGATGATATGCCAAATTATGATACGACAGGACCGCAGGGTGGCGGTCCCGGAACCGGCGGCGGATTCGGCTATTGCCAAGGGGCGCGAAATACCTCAATGGCAGGCCGAGGACGGGGTTTTGGCCGACGCGGTGGCGGAAGAGGCTTCGGCGGCTATGCCGAGCGGGGGCGATTCTTTCGCGGAAGCGCACCGATGGATATTTATCCACCGGAGCGGCTGCAACCGACTGAATCGGCAATGGATTCAGCGTCTCTCAAAGCTTACGCCGCACAGCTGAAAGGTGAAATTGCAGCGGTGGAAGCCCGGCTTTCAGCGTTGGAAACCACCGACAGTGATAAACCCAAGAACCGGTAATACCGGTTCGGATCATTGAACATGGGGGACGTTTGACGTCCCCCTTTTTATTGGCAAAGGTGCAAGGTCCCTCTCGAATCATCTCCTGGTGCTGGGAAATGTCGAAATAGATGGGGTCGAAACAACAAAATTAGAGCCTATGCTCATAATTCTATTGACAGATGGATTTAAAAGGCTTACTTTATATTGAGCATAAGCTCAAAACATTCATGGGAGACGCTCATGCCCAGACCGCGAAAATGCAGAATGGTGGATAGCCAGCCGAATGTCACCTTTTTCAAACCCAGGGGTATTCCCATGCGGGAGCTCATGGAACGGTATTTGCCCCTTGAAGGGTATGAAGCGTTGCGACTTGTGGAGGTGGAGGGGCTGAAACATGAAGAAGCTGCCAAGAGAATGAACATTTCCAGGCAGACGTTCGGCCGAATCCTCTCCCAGGCGCGCCGCATTGTTGCAGAGGTCATTGTCCATGGATTGGCCCTGCGTGTCGAGGGGGGTGATTATGCGATTATCAATGAGCCCAACATCCATGAAAAACCAGCAGAAAAGGAGAAAAACATGAATAAGGTAGCCGTTTCAAGTGAAGGTCCCACTCTCGATTCATCAGTCGATCCGCGCTTTGGCCGGGCCGCCGGTTTTATGATTGTCGATTCGGAAACCATGGCCTTTGAATATATCGACAATGGCGCATCCCAGGCAATGGCTCAGGGTGCCGGTATTCAAGCAGCCGAGCGGGTGGCCGCCAGCGATGCGGGTGTTGTGCTCACCGGCTACGTCGGTCCCAAGGCCTATCAAGCGCTGGCGGCGGCCGGTATAAAAGTTGTCCAGAATCTTAATAACATGACGATTCAGCAGGCCGTGGAAAGATTCAAGGGCGGGGATATCGAATTTGCATCGGCGCCCAACAAGGGGGGGCACTGGTCATGATCCTTGCAGTGGCCAGCGGTAAGGGCGGCACCGGGAAAACAATGGTGACCGCCGCTTTGGCATCGGTCTGGGACGGCCCCCTGGTGGCGGTGGACCTGGATGTGGAAGAGCCGAATCTCCACCTTTTTCTCCACCCACAAGTAAAAGAAGAGGAAAGCGCCCGGATGGACGTTCCGGTTGTCGATGAAGAGAAATGTACCTATTGCCGGGCTTGTTCGGACCTTTGTCAGTTCAAGGCCATCAGCGTGTTGCGGGATGTGGTTTTGACATTCCCGGAGATGTGTCATGGCTGCGGCGGCTGCATACGAATATGCCCCGAAGGCGCACTGAAGACCGGACACCGGGAGTTGGGTACAGTCCTGTCCGGCGAGGCCAATGGGATCGGGTTTCTTATGGGCCGCTTGAAGGTCGGAGAGGCCATGAGCCCGCCATTGATGCGCGTGGTCAAATCGAAACTGGACGCGATGCTCCAAAACAACCCAAAGGATGTTCTGATCGATGCACCGCCGGGCGTCAGCTGCCCGGCCGTTACAGCCGTGATGGACTGTGATGCGGTGCTTTTAGTAACTGAACCGACCCCCTTTGGGCTGTATGATCTGAAGCTGGCCGTGGAGGCGTTTGAAAAACTCGATAAACCGATGGGCGTGGTGATCAACCGGGCCGGGATCGGCGATGAAGGCGTCTATACCTTCTGTCAGGACCGAAATCTACCGATTCTGTCTGAAATCCCCTATGACCGGCAAATCGCCAAAGCCTATTCAACGGGAAACATCGCAACTGAAATCTCCCCTGCCCATAAAGCCGTTTTCACGGACCTGCTCACCCGGGTCAAAAGGATCGGCGTTGAAAAAAAGGAGCCTTGCCATGCATGAAATCCTGATTATCAGCGGCAAGGGGGGAACCGGTAAAACATCCCTGGCGGCCGCCTTTGCACACCTGGCGGACAATCCGCTCATCTGCGATTTGGATGTGGACGCACCGGATCTGCATTTGATACTCAAACCTCAGCACCAGCGCATTGAGTCTTTCTACTCGGGCCACGAGGCAATTGTGCTTTCTGATAAATGCGAAGATTGCGGTGAATGCATCGATGTGTGCCGGTTCGGGGCCATATCGCAGTCGGAAACCCACCCGATTGTCAACCCCTTCAAGTGTGAAGGATGCAAAGTCTGTGTCGTACTGTGCCCGGCAGAAGCCATCGATTTTCCGGAAAAGTATTGCGGACGATGGTATGTCTCCGACACGCGTTTTGGCCCATTGGTTCATGCACAGCTTTTTCCGGCAGAAGAAAATTCAGGCCGCTTGGTGGCGTTGCTGAAAAAGGAGGCCAAAACACTGGCAGAAACGACCGGCAGAGAGCTCATCCTCTCGGACGGTCCGCCGGGAATCGGGTGTCCGGTTATCAGCGCATTGTCTGGTACAAACCTGGCCGTACTGGTGACCGAACCGACGCCATCGGGACTGCATGATCTGGTTCGGGTCATGTCGCTGTGCGAACATTTCCAAATACCGGCCACTGTGATAATAAATAAATTCGATTTAAACCCGGATCAAACAAACGCCATTCAAACCCATTGTGATGGAAAAGGGCTGCGGGTTATCGCCAAGCTTCCCCACGATTCCATCATTACCGAAGCAATGGTCCAGGGAAAGGCCGTCACCGAGCACACCACCGGCCAATTCACTGAACTGCTGAGGGAAGCGTGGCGGGAAATTGAAACATTGGTAAAAATTCAAAAGAAGGTTCAAGGTTCAGGTTTCAAGGTTCAAGAATTGGCATCGAGTGAATCGATGCCCAACCTTTGATGCGATACACTGTTCCATTAAATGACTTGCTCTACGAAAGGAGAAATAAATGAACACTTTAATTGCCGTTCCTTCGGAAGCCCCGGGGGGACTTGACTCGACACTGGGAGCTCACTTTGGCCACTGCGCCATGTACACGCTGGTATCCGTTGAAAACGGTGAATTGGCCGATGTTCGGGTGATTCCCAGTATGCCCCATGAACAGGGAGGGTGCATGGCGCCCGTGCAGTACCTGGCCCAAAATGGGGTCAAAACCCTGATTGCCGGTGGCATGGGATTTCGCCCACTTATGGGATTTAACCAGGTGGGAATCGATGTATATTTCGGCGGTGACGCCCAAACGGTCGGTCAGGCCGTAAACGGCCTGGTTCAAGGACAATTGCCGCAATTCAGCCAGGAGCATACCTGCGGTGGCGGCGCCAATGAGGGGGCATAGCCATGCCGATCTACGAAATCATCTGCAAGGAATGCAGCCAAATCGGTGAAGT
>JAFDDL010000395.1 GCA_019310865.1 Deltaproteobacteria bacterium
CGGCCAAAGGCTTCGTCCTGGGTGGTGAGTGGGCGGTGGGCGAAAACCTTTTCCATGTTCACATAGCCGGCGGTGTATCCCTGGTCTAGCTTGCCCGCGGTCGTGTTGCACCAATTTATCTCCTGGGCCATCGTATAGGCCCCGCCTCTGTACCCCAGTTCATCAAAGGGTAGGCCGGAAGCGGCGGTGGAGAAAAGGCATTTCAAGGCGGGCGGTCTTTCCCTGGCGGCCAGCCACTGCACATGGCCGACATACGAAGCCCCCATCATGCCCACGTTGCCGTTGCTCCACGGCTGCCTGGCCAGCCACTCGATGGAATCATAAGCGTCGCCGATCTCAGACCAGTAGAACATGTACTCGCCCTCGCTTTCGCCCCGGCCGCGCACGTCCTGCATCACCACCGCATAGCCGTGGGAGGCCATGTAGCTGACGAAGCATTCCTTGGCGCTGTGCGTGGGCATGCTCATTATCAAGTCAAAGTTCATAGTCCGAAGGTAAGGCGTGCGCAAAAAAAGCACGGGGTATTTGCCCTCGGCTTCAGGCAGGATCACGTCGGCGGCGAGCGTGATGCCGTCGCGCATGGGCATGCGCAGGCCGAACATGCCACGGATGGGAAGTCTATCCCGGTCTGATGCAGATGATTGATTCTTATTATCGGTTGTCGTAGTACTCATAATAATTTCCTTCTTAACATCTATCTAATTAAAGTTAAATATCTGGTATTTGAGGCAATTCACCCGGTTAATGCTCTCCTGGGCAATGGTGGGATAACCCGGGATAAAATCGTCGCTGACCACGGGATGGTTGGTATGATACACTCGTTGGGCACCTTTGTAAGGTACGAACTGAACTGCCCCCTTGGCAGAAGTTTCATAATCCACGACCTTTTTTGCATCACCGATCACATAATTTTCGATCTTGGCATCCGGTGACATCCCTGGTGACAATAAACTGGGCATATAGTATTTATAGCGCTCCAAGTGCTCCCATATCATGGGTTTAAGTTCTTCCCCTCTTGCCTGTCCCCTTTGACGGGGCGAGCCTTCTAGTTTCAGATACTTGATTTTTACTGCTTTTTATATCTATCGGATACCCGCTTGAACTCGGCCATCATTTCCTCCTCACTGGATGTGGGAACAGGGAGTTTGTCAGGCTCCGGATAATCCGTCCCGAAGGTTTCCACGGTAACCGCCTCAATGATCACCGGGTCTGTGGCCATGTTCACGAAGGGGATCTCCTCGCTGACCGGTTTGGCCGGACCCCGGGAGATCTCCTCGGCAGCATCGATCCCTTCGATGACCTGTCCGAAGGCGGCGTACTTGCCGTCCAGGGCCGGCTGATCTGAAACCGTTATAAAAAACACGGTGGTGGCGCTGTCCGGCAGCAGGCGGGCCATGCCGATGGCGCCCCGGATGAATTTGAGGGTGTTGTCAACGCCGTTTTCCACGAACTCGCCCTTGATGCAGTAGTCCGCCTTGCTGGTGCCGTCGTTGTTGGGGCATCCGCCTTGAATCAGCCGGTCTTTTTCGACCCGGTAAAACGCCTGGCCGTTAAAAAAGCCGTCCCGGGCCAGGTGGATGAAGTTTGCGACCGTCTGGGGAGCCTGATCCGGGTAGAGCTCCAGTTTGATCCGTTGGCCGTTTTTCAGCTTAAAGGTTACAATGGGGTTTGTCATGACGTGAATTCTCCTCAGGTTTGGTCCAACATATCGCTGCCTTCATTGTCAAAGTATAAAGTCGCAGGACGAATTTAGAACGATTGGTCGCCTTCGGTAGATGCCTGGGCCTTGGCCATCATTTTCTGTATGGCCAGTTCGCTTCCCTGGGTAATTTTCATATCCTTGGGCGGCTCGACACCCATTAGATGACGGACAAAATAATCCCAAATGCGCCGGGTGACATAGCTTGACTTTTCATGACTCATTTTGGGCTCCAGAATCAGATCAAACTCCCGGTTTGCATCGGCCAGGGCCTGGGTCAGCTGAAACAGTGGCCCAGGATGGCAACCGGTATCCAGCAGGCCGTGGGTAAAGAGCAGTTTACCTTTGAGGTTCTCAGCCAGCGTAACAAGGGACTGTGACGCATAATTGTCTCCCTCCACAAGCCCATGGTATCGCTCACCCCAGCCGTGCCAGAACAAGGCCTGATCATGATTTCCGGATCCGGCAACGCCGACTTTGAAAAAATCCGGTTCTCGCAACATGGCGCCGGCTGTGCCATAGCCGCCACCGGAGAAACCGGTAATGCCCACACGATCTAAATCGATAAATGTATGCCGCTGGGCCAATTCACGAATGGCCGCCACGTGGTCCGTGATGTTGCTGGCCATGTGCACCCGGCCATAGGAGGCTTCATGAAAGGCGCGGTCGCGCAGGGGGGTACCCCGACCATCGAGCACCACCACCACAAAACCCAGCTCTGCCAGGGACAGTAATTCCGACAGGTGCATCTTTTCCACAAAGCTTCGCAGCGATGACTTGGGCACATAGCTCAACTGAGGCCCGCCATAGATGTAATCGATGACGGGATAGACCTTGGTTGAATCAAAATCCGAGGGTTTTACCATGATGCCGTAAATGTCGGTTTCGCCGTCGGCCGCCTTTAAACAAATGGCCTCGGGCCACTGCCAGGCATCGGCGATGGCGGTGTAATCGGCTGTCTCCAGGGTCAGCAACACAGCGCCGTTTCGGTCGCGCAGCAGGGTGCGGGCGGGGGTATCAATGGTCCCGGAGGTTTCCACAATATAGTTTCCCTTGGGCGAAACACCGGAAATATCTGCCACCCTGATGCCAAGCATACTTAAATTTAATAAGGAAAAATCGTTTTGGCTCAGGACATCGTGATCCGCATCCTCTTGTGTCAATTGCGTCAGGGCCGATCCGTCAAATTTGACTCGAAACAGCTTGCGAAAATATGGATCGTTGGCGTCCGCCAGGCAAGAGGCGGTGAAAAAGATTTCTTCCCGGTCTTCGTCAATACTCACGATGTCGCGCACGCGCCAATCACCGGCCGTGATGGCGTTTAAAAGTTCTCCGGAGGCAAGATCATAGCGATACAAATGCGCCATGCCGGTTCGCTCGGAGTACCAGACCAGTTGATGGGAATCTGGAAGATAGTGGATATTGGTTCGCGCGTAGACATTGGGGCCAAGTTCCAGGTAGGAATCACAGCGCTCCTCGAAGCATACGCGGGTATCGCCGGTATTTATGTCAAATTCCACGACCCGGGCACGTTTTTCTCCCCGCGAAACGTCCACGAAGTATGCGTATCGGCCATCTGCGCCGAACCAGGCCAGCCCCACATCGAAAAAGCTGTCGTTCATTCGAACGGTGGGTACGGCCGGATAATGGGCACGCACCAATCGACCGCTGTCAACATCAACGGACACAAAATTGGCTTCGGCCACGTGCTCATCACCAGGAGCGGCCCATCGCACCTCGTGGCCCTTGGGACGCAAGCTGCCATCGGCCGGCACAAACTCGACAATGGGCATGGTCTTGACTTTGCGTTCATCCATACAAAGGGTAAAAATCGTCTTGCTGTCAGGCGACCACTGCAAAACCGGTTTTTCCGGTGGCAGGGGCTGGTAGGGACGCTGCTGCCGGGAAATGGGAGAGGTGGCATAGCTAAAGGCGTGCTCACCGTCCTGGGTTAACTGGCGCTCGTTGCCCCCATCTATATCGCAAACATATAAATTGTGCGACTTGACAAAGGCAGCCAGCTTGCCATTGGGCGACACGGCCCAATCGATTCGCGAGGTGTCCAGTGCTGCCTGCTCACACCGGTTGCTATCGGCTGTAAAGCACCAGCGCTTGGCAAAAGCCGTAAAGGTCACGACCAGGGGATCGAGTTGTATCTCCACGGCCTCCAAAGGCAGGTTTTGGGCATCTACCTTGTCTTTCTCTACTTCGGCTGCGGCCACCAACGCCAATGCCAGCGCCTCGTGGTCAAAGGCCGGTTCATTGCTCGGTATGGCTGGATCCACCAGCTGAAATACTTTCCCATTGGGAATCTGGCGTTCATACCAGAACAGTTCGGTATCCTGGATCCAATGCGGCAGCACCTGGGTGTTTAACACTTCGTCATTTACCGCAACCTGTGACATGCGCTCGGCAGCGCGGTAGCGTTTCTTCATATCCATTATAAAGACCTCCTATCCTATATCCATATGTTCAATAAAAGCTGATAGTTTTGTTCCGCGCCGGGGGAGCACATCCCTATGGCTTCGGGATCATGGCCGGGCACCCTTTTGCAGGTGAACATCCAGGCCTCTGCCGGGCCAGCCACCCGTCGACATGTTTATTTAGTATGGTCATGGGCAGCGCCCCCCATTCCAGGACTATCCGATGAAATTCCTTGATGTCGAACCTGTCCCCCAGGGCCG
>JAFDDL010000396.1 GCA_019310865.1 Deltaproteobacteria bacterium
CACGGACGGTGGTTCGATCCAGGTCGAGACGCGCGCGCTCCAGATCCGCTTCTGCCGCCGATAGAGCGGCTTTGGCATCGACCAGTTGGGGTTTGCGAAGCGCCAGTTCCCTGTCGAGGGGATTGGCTTGATCGTCATTGCTGAGAAGTTCCCATTCCTGCCGGGCCACATCCTGGTGCCCCAGCTCTCTTTTGAGTTCGGATTGGGCCCGTGCCAGCTGACTTTTCTGGCGTATGATCGCCAATTCATAGTCTGCCGGGTCAATTTGCAGAATGATGGATCCATTGCTGATGATGCCGCCGTCCATAAATTCGGAATGCGTCTCGATAACCTCTCCGGCCACCCGGGCTTTCAAGGTCAGTTGTTTCGACGGAACAACGGTGCCCATAACCGACACCAGAGAATTCATGGCGGATGATCGGGCAGTCAGAACGTTCACCAGCGGCGGCAGCGATTCGGGTGGGGATACCCGCGCAACCGGTGCCGTTCGCTTGATATAGACCACGCTGATGATGCCCACAACCAGGGCAATGGCCACTAGAATCAGATTAATGACGTTGCGCCGACGGTTTGAAGGCGGATTCGATACCGTTTCGCTTTTGCTCATATTGTTCCCCTGATTCTTCAGCCCACCCAATTTTGGACCTTTAGACCGGGTATGCGGCGGAATTCTCGTTCGTTGTTGGTTACGATTGTAAGGGATAGCGCTTTCGCATGCGCGGCAATCCACAGGTCGTTATTGCCGATGGGCGTTCCTTTGGATTCCAGTGATGCACGGATTACCCCATACGTTTGTCCGGCAGTCTCCGGCATTGGCAAAACAGGTACAAAAGTCTCAAACTCCGCCAGCAATTGCAAAGCAATTTTACGCTGCTGACTTTTTTCAGCACCGTATAGCAGTTCCCCCCACGTGATAACTGAAATCGCAGCATCACCAGGCTTAAGCTTTCGAAAACGTGCTAACACGTCTCCAGGCTTTTGACGTTGAATGTAAATGCAGATGTTGGTGTCCAGTAGATAACGTGCGGGCATCACAAGCCCTCGCGATGCTGTGGTGGTGCATCCTGGCGGCCTTCAGCAAAAAAATCGTCTGGAAGCTTGGTCAACAGCTCAAATGCCCGGGCCAATCCTTTGGCCGGTTCACGAAGCACAATTTCATCGCCACGGCGAAAAATTTCAAGCATTTTGCTTTTGACGGCGAATTCCTTTGGCAATCTGACCGCCTGGCTGTTCCCTGATTTAAAAACGCGAGTCGTTGTCATAACAGCCTCTTTCCTTTAAGTAGAAATTTATTTCCCCAATGGAATCAGAAACGATTTTATATATTATGTATACACTTATGAGTATATACATGTAAATAATATTGTCAATTGATTTTTGGAGACTTCGCTTTCTTGCGCAAGCCCTAAGGGCTCGCGCATAAATAACTTCACATTTTATACGCCGATGCATCCCACCTGGCGGCGTTACGAAAATACAGAATATCCTTGCGTGAACAGGGGACGTCCAGAACAGGGGACGTCCATAAAATTATAAAATTCCAATTTTATTGGAAGAAACCTCACTTACCCGATATTATAGCTATTCATCTTTTGAAGAAACTTATAATCTGAAGAACGTCCCCGCTCTACTCGTCCCCGCTCTACTTTATTATTGAGCGCTTATGGTATATAGGAGAGGTGTCTAATCGGATTGGCACGGTGGAATCGGTGGCCGATTATAATAGCCTGATAGGAAAAAATTGCGGATGAAACAAAAATACATCATCTTGAAAAATTCAGACAAGAGAGAAATTACCATCCGGGAGCATATGGAGCTTGAGCCTGGGGATTATGCATTCGTCTGCGAGGAAACCCACGCGATAAAAGATATCGAGGCAGCCGCGGCCCAAGGGGCGGAAAGCCTCGCCGAGGCCCTTCGCCGTCCCAACATGTATCCGAAACAAAAAGTCGCCGTGCAAATCGCCCAAGCGGTAATCGATTTATTACAGCGTGCACCGGAGACCGAACAGACGGAAATTTGCATTGACGATGCGACGGCTTCTCATCCCGGCCCCACGTCTATAGATTCACGGATCGTAAACGACGAGGCCGCATCGGAAACGAAAAAACCCGGGATTGCTTTCTGTGAAAAAGCAGGCCGGCCTGAAGACGTGTAAGACAGGCCCATGACCCACGATGCCCCAATTGAACTCATTCTTTCCAACCAGCTTCGGCTTAAAAACCTGCCGGAAGACCTGCGGGAAGAGCTGATTCAGAAATTGACCCTCGTCAATCCCAAATGGGTTGAAAATGAGCGCATGGGCCGCTGGAACCGCAATACCCCCAACACCCTTCGGTTCTTTCGACGGGCAGGGCAGGGGGGGCTGATCATTCCCCGGGGATATATCCGCCGGCTCATCAGTGGACTCAATGAAATGGACCAGCCCTGGAAGCTTACCGACAAGCGCCGCGAGTTGCCGGCGGTGGATTTTTCCTTCAGCGGGACGCTCCGGCCCTTTCAAGAAATTGCGACAAACGCAATGTTGGCCAAAGCGTTCGGCACCCTGTGCGCGCCCACCGGTAGCGGAAAGACCGTCATGGCCCTATACATCATTGCCCAGCGGCGCCAGCCGGCCGTGATCGTGGTTCATACCAAGGAGCTGGCGTTTCAGTGGGTGAATCAGATTGGCGCCTTTCTGAAGATTCCGGAAAAGCAAGTGGGCATCATCGGCGCCGGCAAGCAGCGCATGGGAGATAAAATCACGGTCTGCCTGGTTCAGAGCCTTTACAAGCAGGCCGAAACCGTCTCCAAGGGATGTGGATTCATCATTGTGGACGAATGCCACCGCACCCCGAGCCGGACCTTTACCGAGGCGCTCACGGCCTTTGACGCCAAGTATATGCTGGGGCTTTCCGCCACGCCCTGGCGGCGCGACCGGCTTTCCAAGTTGATCTTCTGGCATCTGGGCGATGTGCACCACGAAATTGAAAAATCCATACTCGTGGAAAGCGGCGACGTGCTGTCCGCAGAGGTGATTGTTCGAAATACCGATTTCAAGCCGTTTCACGATCCCACCAAGGAATACAGCAAAATGCTCACGGAGCTGACCGCCAATGACGCCCGAAATCGGCTGATTGCCGAAGACGTGGCAAAAGAGGCTGCCTCGAGCAAAGGCGTCTGCCTGGTGTTGACCGATCGAAAGCACCATGGCGAAACGCTCAACGCGCTGCTCAAATACAAGCATAAAATCAAATCAGCGCTGCTGACTGGCGATCTGAGCACCCAGCAGCGAAAAGCGGTCCTGGATGATCTGAACAAGGGTGCCGTGAAGGTTCTCGTGGCCACCGGCCAGCTGGTAGGGGAGGGGTTTGACTCAAAACATCTCACGACGCTCTTTCTGGCAACCCCGATCCGGTTCAGCGGCCGGGTGCTTCAGTACCTGGGTCGGGTCCTTCGACCGGCGCCCAACAAGGAAAAGGCCCGGGTATTCGACTATGTGGATGTGCAGGTTCCCGTGCTGGTCAAAGCGGCCCAGGAGCGCCGGCGGGTCTACGACCGATAGCCGGGTTCACTTGCCGGGAAAGAGGCTATGACATTATTTTGCCCTTTTTCGATGGGAATTCGTCTAATATATTAGAATGGACAGAATCGAATTTCGGGGACAGAATTTCGGGGACACCTTACTTATCTTCCTAAAAGTAGGAATAGAAGCTTTATTCTTCTTCAACCACCTTTTTGTAATCGGAGAATGTGGGGTCCATACTGGCGACACACAAGGTTCAAAAAATCTTTGGTTTATGCAAATGTGTCCCCAGATTTCAGAATCGCACCTTAAAATCAATCATTATGTCGTTGACATGGCCAAGTTTTTGGCCTATATTATAGCCATGAAAACAGCAAATATCGGACAACTAAAAGATAACCTCAGCAAATTCCTCAGCTTCGTAGAAAAGGGTGAAGTGATTACCATATGCAAGCGCAATATCCCGATTGCAATGCTGGTTCCTCATGGGCCCCGGAAAACCGGCAACCGTACGAAACTCGGTTGTGGCATGGGAACCGTGAAAATAAAAGGTGACCTGACCGCACCGTTGATCCCCGAAGACACCTGGGACATGCATCAGCAATGAAGCTTCTGCTGGATACATGTTGCATTATCTGGGCGGTTTCGGAGCCATCCGTCATTTCGAAAAACGCAAAAGAACTCCTCACTGCTGATGAATCTGAAATATATGTTTCGGTCATTAGTATCGCGGAACTTGCCTGTGCAGTTGAAAGGCGGCGTATAACCATTGATCGGCATTGGAAAAAGTGGTTCAGATATTATTCAGATCTGAATGCCTGGAAAGTTGAAAACATCAGTCTTGAAATCATGGAAGAGGCATATTCCTTACCG
>JAFDDL010000397.1 GCA_019310865.1 Deltaproteobacteria bacterium
AATGCCGAGCGCAGCGCCATCGGTAATTTGGGCGATCCGGCAAAGATCGTCACCGGTGAGGTGGGAACGAATATTCGCCGTGCAACGGGTGACCACACGAACGTTTTTGGCATCAGCCTTTAACCTCCCCCTCCCTTTTTTCTATTCGAATATCCCAAGTTGACAACACAAGACACATGCATTAATTGAATCGGATAGACAGTTAATCGTTCGGTGCCTGACCCTGACAATTGATTTCAGCCGTTGACGATACAGAGGGGGACCCTATCGCAATCCATGTTTGGTATAAATAAGAAAATTCGTGAGAAAATTCTGATTTTGGGGCTTGGTGGTGTCGGATATTACCTGGCCAAGCGTTTGGTCCACGAGGGCTACGCCGTAACGGCCATTGAGGCCGATAGCGGACTGATTCGCCTTGCCGACGGGGATGTAGATGCCCGGTTGATGCAAGGCAATGCCATGAGCATCTCATGTTGGCAAGAGGCCGACGCCGATCAGATGGACTACATGATTGCCGTGACGGACAATGACGCGGTGAACATGCTGGCGGCCATGATTGCCGATCGTTTCGGTATTCAAAGAAAGATCGCCCGGGTTCGCTCCAGAGAGTTCGATAATCCCAATGCCATTCTCAGCGCCAAGGATTTAAATATAGACATGGTCATTCACCCTGAAGAGTTGACCGCCCAGGAAATTGTCCGGCTGGTCAAACTCAGGGCAGGAAACGATATCATCGACATTGCCCAGGGTCAAATCCAACTCATGGCGACCCGAATTCATGAATCATCTCCATTGGCGCTGACGAAACTCAAGGAATTGACTCAAATCCATCATGATTTTCCGTTTCGGGTGGTGGCCGTTGCACGGGGCATCAACACGATCATTCCTAGCGGGGAGCATGAAATTTTGCCTATGGACCAGGTCTATATCATGGCCAATCGAAAGGATTTGCCAGGCTTGATGGAACTTACCGGCGTCAAGAACGAGCGCCACCACCGGGTTATGGTACTTGGCGGCGGACTGATCGGTAGCCGTGTGGCCGAGCTGCTGGAAAATGATTTTGAGATAAGGTTGGTCGAAAAAAGTGAAAAATGCGCCCAAGAGCTTTCCCATTGCCTGAAAAAAACGCAAGTGCTTCACGGAGATGGCTCGGATGCAAACACACTCACAGCGGCGGGGCTTCTAGATATGGATACGCTGATTACCGCTACGGGCGACAACGAAACCAATATCATGAGCTGTTTGCTGGCAAAGCATTTGATGACCAGCAATGACGCCGGTGGGTCGCACACCCGCAGGAAATCCATCGCCCTGGTCGACAAAGATGATTACATCGTGCTGGCAGCCACCATGGGGGCGGATATAAAAAAAAAAAAAAAAATTCTGGCGGGAAATGATATTTTAAAATTTATTCGCCGTGGAGAGCTGCTGTCCGTTGCCCATCTTCACGGGTTCGATGCAGAGGTGGTGGAACTGGTCGCTGCGCCCAACTCCCAGATTACCCGCAGGCCCCTTTCCAAGCTGGATTCTTCTTATCACGGTAAGATCATCATCGGCGGGATCTACCGCGACGGTAATTGGAAAATTGCGGTGGGAGACACCCACATACTGGCCAATGAACGGGTCATCGTCGTGTGTAAATCGCTTCACTTAAAGGACGTCCAGCAGCTTTTTCTGGCCTGACCCAAAACCGCTCCTATCGCTTCCAGAAGGACGGATAGAATATAACCAGGGCGGAAAACATTTCCAGCCGGCCTACCAGCATCATATAGGATAGGAACCATTTACCCACATCGGAAATAAAGGCATAGTTCTCCGCAGGCCCCACCCCGCCGAACCCCGGGCCGATATTCATGAGGGTGGCAATGACGCTGCTCATGCCGGTGACAAAATCCATATCGTCCACCAAGACCATGAAACAACCCCCGCTCAGAACCAGGAATATGTTCACAATAAAATAGCAGATCGCCAGATCGACAATGATGCGTTCAACCGGACGGCCGTTGAGCCGAATGGAGATGATCGACATGGGTTGAATAAAGATTTTCTTTATCGACGCAACCATATATTTCCATATGAGGACATAATGGACAACTTTGATTCCGCTTGTCGTCGACCCGGCACAAGCCCCGATAAAGCATACCGCATACAGAAACATCTGGGCCGCCTGGGGCCACTGTTCATAGTCTGCGGTGGTAAATCCGGTGGTGGTCAAAATGGACATAATCTGAAATGTGGCGTATCGAATGGTATCTGCCAGGCTGTTGTAGGTTCCACCCTTCCACAGAATCCATGAAGCCATACCACAGAAAAACAGCAAAAACCCCACATACCACCGGAATTCAGTATTGATTTTCACGGCACGCCAGTTTCCCTTCAGCATATGATAAAACAGCATAAATGTCATGCCGCCCAAGAACATGAAGGTAATGATCACCCAGTCAAAATAGGCACTGTCATAATAACCGATACTCGCGTTTTTCGGTGAATAGCCTGATGTGGATACCGTGCCGAACGCATGGCATAAAGACTCAAAAAGCGACATGCCACCGAGGCACAGCAAGAGCGTTTGCAGTAAATTCAACGCCAAATAGATGCCCCAGAGCCATATCATGGTATCCCGGTTTCTGGGTTGGAACTTTTCCTTGGTGATGACCTGGCCCGGGCTTGATTCCGCGCGAAATATGCGAACCCCGCCCATTCCCTGGGGCAGGAAAATGACCGTTAGGGTTAAAAACCCCATCCCGCCGAGAAGATGGGTTTCGCTTCGCCAAAACAGCAACCCCCGGGGCACCGATTCGATATCCGTGAGGATGGTTGCACCGCTGGTGGTGTAACCGGACATCATTTCAAAAAAAGCGTCCGTGAAAGAGGGGATTGATCCGTGAATCATGAACGGCAGCGCCGAGACGGCAGATACCAAGACCCATCCGAAGACCGCGATAAAAAATCCGTCTTTGATGTTCAAATTGTGGTTTTTCCGAAAAAAATACCACAGCGGCGCGCCGGATAATAACGTAATAATGGCCGAAAGGGCTATCGCCGCAAAATCACCCTCATTAAAATACAGGGAAAAGACCAGTGGCAGCGTCATTGAACTGCCCGTCACCAGCAACAGGGTTCCCACTACATATGTGATCGATGCGTAATTCATAAGATTGAAAGTACGGGCCAGTCAACGGGCGAAAAAACCACAAAAAAAGTAAGTTTCCTTATACCGAATTGGAAAAATCTGCAATACGTTTGGGGAAAAGGGGTCAAATCGGCTCGTATCGGGTCAGGATGCGGCCCTTAATCCCTCTTCAATCAAGTCCAATACGGCCTGTTTTTCTGTCGGGAATTGGTACCCCTCATAACGATGCGTGAAAAGCAGATTGCCCCGGCGATCTCGCCAATTGTTACCGGCGTGATCGAAGCAGACTTTGCTGGTTACATCCAATGTCGTCACCATCTGTTTTAGCTCCAGCATCTGTTCCATCGTTGATAGCAGCTGCAATTTCTTTTTTGCCACATCTTCCTGCAACGGTGTTCCCATGGCGGGGTGAAACGGCCGGGATCGAATATAATGGGGATTAATTTTGCTAAGCACACGGGCGGTATTGATGGCATGGTTTTGCGTCATGGCCTTGCCTCCCAATCCGGGCATCCAGTATTCGGATAGCTGGAATCCGGCTTCCATGGCTTTATGGCCACTTTTTATATGGCCTTCGGCAGTCACTCCCTTTTTAATCCGTTTAAGCAATGCATCATCTCCGGTTTCCAAGCCCACATGCAACCGGTCCAAGCCGGCTTTGCGAATGGCCGTTAGCGCTTCCAAGGACTTCTGGGCCAAGGTCCTGGAGCGGGCATAGCTGGTGACGCGGGTAATGGACGGGAAGGTTTTTCGCAAGTACCGCAAAGCGGTCGCCAGCGGATCGGTTTTCATGATAAGGCTGTTGGCATCCTGTAAAAACGCGGTGTGTGCACCCGCCTGCAGCCACTGGTACACCATGGCAAAGCCTTGGTGGAAATTGAGCTCGGGATGCCTGTTTACCAATGTCTCTACGGCCTGCCAGGTGATGTTGCCCCCATGGCCCGGTGCGCGGGAAATGTTTTTCAAGTCGCTGCAAAGGATAGCCATGGAATCGATATCCTGCTTGATTTCATCCAGAGTTCGCAGTTCAAATTTTTCGGTTTTGTACATACTGCAAAATGCACAACGATTCCACGGGCAATTTCGGCTGAATCTGATCAGCAGCGATGTGCTCCCTTCACTGGGCGGTCTGTATACGCCGGTTTCAAAACGGTATCTATGCAAAGCGCTTTTCGGCATGATTGTACCTTTTTTTAGGGTTGAAAATTGAAGATTTCCCCCTTTGTTAACACATTTTCCT
>JAFDDL010000398.1 GCA_019310865.1 Deltaproteobacteria bacterium
TTTCGGCCGGTCCTGTATTGGGCTGATAATACAACAAAATTCGGCAATCTCCCCCTGACTTCCTGGACAATTTTAATATCAATCTTATCCCATCTTTGTGGCCACAATTTGTAATATAGCATAAAATCACTTGGTTAAAGATTTTGATACTTGCTGTATGGCACTACAAATTTTATCATTTCACACAATACTCTTCACGGTCCTTCCCGGGTAGTGTGCCAGATTTAAAGCATCATAAATAACCTGTCGTTCGCAAAAATTGAAAAATAGGCTTTAGTAGGAAACAGGCATAGTTTTGAGACACCAAATTCAAGATTTTTGACCCGGGTCTCAGGTTTGACAACGATCAAAGCTTCGCGCCAGTGGTTCCAAATTCTGGAAATCAAAACCCAAAAGAAACGGTCCCGACTGCGAATTCGAGGCAGCTGGACTGATCGTTTCATGATAGCCAGTTGCTAGCGAAGTGCAAGGTTTTCCAAAGCAAGATCGGATGCCTTTTTAAATCCAAAAAGGATATTCAAGGCCAGTTTGAATGTCATCTTCATTATGGATGAATGCTTTGACAGGCAGGAACTAAAAAGTCAATGATTTCAGTATGAAGGCTCGTTTTGCGAGGGACACGTCTTTATTGGGCCGATGGTTGCCCCCTGGTGTGTATTGACCAAATTGGGCATATACAATATATAGTGAGGAGAACAAATTCAGATTTTGGAATCTTACAAAGATTCCATGAGTCAAAGCATAAGGTAAAATCTAACATGTTTCAAAGAATTGCCGATTTATGCCGACCCGCCATCCGGATTACCAAAGGTATCATCGTTATTTTGGATCAGGATGGGAAGATTATTAGTTTTAATGAATTTTTAGAGTCAACCACAGGGTATTCGTATTCAGAGCTCACCCAAAAAAATTGGTTTGATTTGTTTATACCCGAAAAAGAAAGAGACTCGGCTAAGCGATATTTCCAGCGCTTCATTCTTAGGGGAAAATCGCCCAACAAGAATGTTACGATGATAATTACCCGTGGCGGCGGAGAACGCTTTATCCAATGGCAATATGAGCTGCTAAAGGATGACGCGTCGGAAGTTGTCATCGGGCTGTTGGCAGTTGGTCAGGATATATCGGAGCGTGTTGAACACGAAAAACAGCTTTTGAATGAGCGAAACCAACTGATCGAAAGAAACAAGGAACTCACCTGCCTCTATAGTATGGCAAAGATTGTGGGGCAAAACAGGCCCCTTCCCCAGATGCTGGAGTCAATCGCCGCCATTATTCCCCCGGCGTTTCAATACCCAGAGATCACAACGGCTATTATTAGCTTGGATCAGCATTCCCATGGTGGTCGGGAAACGGAAATAGGCAGCCCAACTCTGATCGAAAACCTGGTTATCCATAAGATTCCCAGGGGTAACATTGAGGTAATTTGCTCGCCTAAAAAAAATGATCACATAACGAGTACAACTCACTTTCTAGATGAAGAACGCGCCCTTTTGAGTACCATTGCTCACCATCTTTCACTGGCCGTCGAGAAAAAGGAAGCTTTCGATAATAGAGCCGAGATGGAAAACCAACTGCGGCATTCAGATAGACTGGCAAAAATCGGTCAGTTGACCGCAGGTGTGGCTCACGAGCTAAATGAGCCGCTTATACATATCCTTGGTTTTGCCAAACTTTCGGCTAAAGCTAGTGATCTTCCAGAACAAGTTTATAGTGACCTGGACAACATCACGACAGCCGCGTTGCATGCCAGGGAAGTCATTAAAAAACTAATGTTTTTCAGCCGTCAGACTCCGCCGCGGGAAACGCTGGTGAATCTTAACCTATTGATTGAAGACACAATTTATCTGTTTGAGTCACGATGTGCTAAGAATGGAATTGCGGTGAAAAAAACACTCTACCAGGATTTACCGGCCATAAAAGCCGATATATCCCAGTTGCAGCAGGTTTTTACCAATCTGATCGTCAATGCGATTCAGGCCATGCCCGAAGAAGGTAAGCTGAGTGTTGAAACCTCGTGCGACGAAGACCATGTTTATTTGCTGGTTCAAGACACCGGCATTGGTATGACGCCGGCAACATTAAAACAAATTTTTCTGCCGTTCTTTACAACCAAGGATATCAATGAGGGAACCGGCCTGGGGCTTTCTGTGGTTCACGGCATCGTTAAGTCCCATCGCGGCAGTATTGATGTGGAGAGCCGTATCGGGAATGGTACACGCTTCCAGATCAAATTTCCACTGAAGAGGTTACCCCCGGAAGAAAAACAATGAATCATAAAAAAATAGCGAATAACAAAACTAAAATCCTGGTCGTTGATGATTCACTGCCCACCTTGGAAGTTATCCGAAGAAACCTCAAGGCTGTCGGCTACGAAGTTTTTACCGCATCGGACGTGGAACAGGCCATTTCCTTCCTGGAGCAAAACTCGGTGGACCTGGTCATTACTGATATAAAAATGCCCAAAATCAGTGGGTTGGAGCTGCTTAAATATGTGAAAGAAAATGTAAAGGATACGGGAATAATGATTATCACCGGCTACCCATCCATTAAAGGTGCGGTAGAGGCAGTTAAAAACGGTGCTGAAGATTATTTAGTAAAACCCTTTACGGATGAAGAGTTATTGCCGGTTGTCTCCAAAGTGCTCGAAAAGTTGGCAAACCGCCGCGCTGTTGAAGCGAAGTTACCGTCTAGTAGCCACAATATTATTGGCAATTCCCAGAGTATGCAGCATATATACCGACTCATTGAAAAGGCCGCCGCTACTAACGTCAACGTGTTGATTTCAGGTGAGAGCGGAACGGGTAAGGAATTGGTTGCACGCGCCATACATTACAACAGTAAAAATGTTTCAGGCCCTTTTGTGACCGTCAACTGTACAGCGATTCCGGACAACCTTCTGGAAAGTGAGCTTTTCGGGCACGTCAAAGGGGCCTTTACCGGAGCACAAGCTTCCCGCGCCGGCTTTTTTCAAATTGCCGACGGAGGGACGCTCTTTCTAGATGAAATCGGAGATGCCAGCCCGAGTATGCAAGGGAAACTCTTACGGGCTATTCAAAACAAGGAAATTTTCATGGTAGGGTCCAGCCGCGTTCAAAAAATCAACACACGAATCATAACGGCAACCAATACGGATCTCAGCCGTCTTGTTCAAAAGAACTTCTTTCGGGAGGACCTATATTTTAGGCTGAATGTCATTGAAATTTCATTGCCGCCTCTGCGCGAACGCGGGGAGGATATCATATTATTGCTTCGGCTTTTTAAGGACAAAATTTCCAAGGATATGAAGCGTCCAGCACCCCAATTTTCAGACAAGGTGCTTCAGATATTTAAAAGCTATCGTTGGCAGGGCAATGTCCGGGAGCTTGAAAACCTGGTCCAACGTCTGGTGGTGCTGGCTGATGATGATTTTATCGATGTTGCAGATCTGCCTGAGCAAATGCGATTCAACATCAACTGGCGCAGAGGCGTCAACCGGCCCTTAGTTGAGGTTGAAGCGGAGCATATTTTAAATGTGCTGAACAATGTGAAGGGAAACAAAACCCAAGCCGCTCAGATTCTGGGGATTGACCGAAAAACCCTCTTGGCAAAAATACAACGTGCAAACCGACTAACCGAAATCGAGTAATTTTTCCATACCGTGGCATTTCTCCTCGTTTTTTTTGCTCCCTCATCCATTTCTTCTATATGTGAACCACCGCGACATCCTTTCCACTAACCTGATGTATCTATCTGGAATTTAAAGTCATTCAGTATAGAATGGCAAACCGACCGATGTCGCCCCGCCGCTTTTTTTCATTCTGGCACATAGATTGCTCTACATAAGTGCAAAAATAAATCACTTTTTCTTTTCACGAAGAATCAAAATCCAAAAATAAAGGGGATTGTGTATGAAAGTTTACGCTCAAATTAATGGCATTTGTCGAACCTGCATATATGAATCTGAATGCGTTCACTATCAAAATTGCCAAAGAATTAGCAAACCGATCTGGTTTTGTGAAAATTTTGACAATGAAACCTGGTTACAGGTGACTGAGAACGAGACAATCCATTTAGAGGAACGATCGTCCAAATCTTCCAATCCCGGCATTGGGGAAATTCCCGGAAGGATGAAAGGGTTGTGCATTAACTGTGACAACCGAGCGTTATGTATGTTTCCAAATCAAGATGGCGGCGTTTGGCATTGTGAAGAATACTGTTAATAGGGGAATACAAAATGTACAAGACAGCGTTAAACATCAAAGAGAAACCGAGTTCATACGCACAAGAAATATCACAAATGATAAAAAGAAAATATCCCTGGGAAAGAGAATATATTCAGGCGGTCGATGAGTTCCTTTATTCATTGAGTCCGCTGTTTGATCAGGAACCTC
>JAFDDL010000017.1 GCA_019310865.1 Deltaproteobacteria bacterium
TGATGAACGCAAACAAACCATAATTCGGCGGCGAATTGAGACGCGGACTAAGCGGAGAAGCATGGATACATAGTTTCACGGGAGGTGTTTTATGGAATTAGCCAAATCTTCAGAACATGATACTGCCGGATCATCCAACCCGGAGTGTTCCCCAGGTTTTTTCAGGCGGATTGGGAATTCGAGCCGGAAGGTATGGACTGCTGCAGCACCGGGACCGCACGCGTGGAAAGGCGCCACATTCGGTGTCCTGGTCGCAGCATCACTTATGTGGGTTTTGACCAGTTATTATTTTTCCTACGGCAGCATATTTGATCCGGTCACTACTCTGGTTATGTTTATCATCGGAGTTTTGCTGGTAGGCATATTAAGTGGAACAATTATGTTAATCGGCAGAATGCTGAAAGTATTTCCGCTTTTTTACAAATGGGCAGCTATGGGTGCTGTTTTTCTTACGCTGTTCTCTTTTACAGCCAACTCTCTTATTGGCATTTTGTCGGTTTACATCTCGATGGTTATCGTTGCTTCATTAATCGGTGCCGGGATAAGTGCTGTTTTCAGGGAAAAATTTAAACATCTTTCACTGACAAAGCGAGTTATCTGTTTTACTGGACTTCTTTTGGGCATTACTGGACTTTTTTACGGAAGCTATTTCCTGATGCTGGACGGTTTTGATGCAAAAGCACCCGTGAATTCAGCAGCAGGTATACACATTAAAAAAATCAGTCTTCCTGATCCTTCATTACCAGGCGATTATAAGGTGTTGTCAATGACATATGGTTCAGGAACAGACAAGAAGCGCACTGAGTACGGAAAAAACGCCGATATTGTCACCAAAACAGTTGATGGGTCAGTCTTTATCAAATCCTGGAAAGGGACATTGGCAGAATGGGATCGGGTTAGTTTCTGGGGATTCGACGTAGATGAGCTGCCGCTTAATGCACGTGTATGGTATCCGGACGGAAAGGGGCTGTATCCTCTTATTCTTATTGTTCATGGCCACCACGCCATGCGGGAGTTTTCTGACCCGGGATACGAATACATCGGTACCATGCTGGCAAGTAACGGCTTTATTGTTGTGTCGGTAGATCAAAACTTTTTTGGTGGATCATGGTCTGATATTCTCACTGGATATGGTCAGGAGAACGACGCACGCGGCTGGATGCTGCTCGAACATCTCAGGCTATGGCGCGACTGGAATAAAACAGATGGGAATCTGTTTTATCAAAAAGTGGATATGAATCAAATCGGCCTGATGGGGCATTCCCGTGGTGGAGAGGCCGCGGCTGTAGCCGCTGCATTCAACAACCTTTCGTGTTATCCGGACGATGCAACATATAAATTTAATTATGGATTCAATATCCGGTCAATCGTCTACATTGCCGGAGTGGCCGGATTGTATAAACCTGCAGGTCAGGATACGGTGATCACTGATGTTAACTATTTTGCCATTCACGGTACCAATGATGCAGATCTGCCTTCTTTCCAGGGAACAGTGCAATATGACAAGGTGAAATTCACCGGCGATGCTTATAACTTCAAGGCTGCCTTGTATGTCCATGGTGCAAACCATGGTCAATTTAACTCGATATGGGGTAGAAAAGATGTTTTGGGTATCCCGTTTCTTCTCAATCGGAAGATTATTATGCCTTTTGAAGAACAGATACAAATTGCAAAAGTATATTTTGCCGCTTTCTTCAAGGCTACACTCAGGCAGGAAACCGGCTATTTGCCGATATTCAGGGATTATCGTACGTCGGGTGGCTGGCTGCCCAACACCATATATCTCAACCAATTTGCAGATTCAGATACCCATTTCTTAAGTACATTCGAAGAGGATATCGACGTTACCTCCACCACTGTACCTGGAGGCTCACTTAAGGGGGAAAATCTGACTATCTGGCGTGAAAACCCGATTAAATTGAAATGGGGTGATTTGGTATCAAACACGGTCTTTCTCGGGTGGCATGCTTCGATAATTAAGGGACCAGCATCCTATACCATCAATGTCCCGACCGCCTTTGAAATCGACAATTCGAGCGTCTTTGTTTTTTCGCTTGCCGATGCCAATGAAAATCCGGTTCCGGAAAAATATGAAGACTTGGCAGTGCTAAGACAGCAGTTTTATCAAGAAGATAAATCCCGCGAACCCATTGACCTGACCATTGCGGTCGAAGACGTAGCCGGAAACACTGCCCGGCTGCCACTGGCCAGCTTTTCACGGCTCCAGCCACAGATCAAAGGCGAGATCACCAAGGCCGCGTTCTTGAACCCCTGGGATTTATCCGAACCGGTCTTTCAGAGTTTTGAATTTCCGCTCTCCAATTTTTCAGATAGAAATCCCGATTTTGATCCGGCCGCGCTTAAAACCGTGCGACTTGTTTTCGATCGGACGCCAAAAGGGGTGATCATTCTCGACAACATTGGCTTCAGACAGATACAAACTAATCCCATACCCTCAAATCCCTCAAATCCAAAGGAGAAGCTGACATGACACAGTACGATTTGGTTATAAACAATGGCAAGGTTGTAGATCCGTTGAGCAAAACTGAAAAAGTGATGAACCTAGGGATTGTGGATGATCAAATCACCACCATCACCCTGAACACCATAAAAGGGAAAAATGAAATCGATGCCACCGGCTGCGTTGTCGCACCGGGATTTATCGATATTCACACCCATGTGGATGGGTATATTCCGGGGGGCAATGAATTGTTAAAGATGGGGGTTACCAGCGCCATCGGCGGCAATTGCGGGATGTATTATTTTGACAAGGATTTTGGAACCATTTTCGAAGATAACGAATGCAATGACGAACCGTTGGATTTTAATCAAATCGAAAAAGATTGGGGGGAGTGCCTCAATACATTTGATGAACAGGGATTTCCAGTGAATATTGGCATGTTCGTTGGCGGCACAGCGCTGCGGAGTATGACCGGCCTCAGTCTGGAACAACGGGATGTGCCTGCCAATGCTGAGCAAATACAAAAAATGGTGGAAATTGCCACAAAAGCGATGAACGACGGGGCGTTTGGTGTTTCCTTTGGCCTGGCTTATTCGCCCGGAACCACGAAAGAAGAACTCGTTGGGCTTTTCCAAATTGCCGCCAATTTTAATGGGCTTGCATCCATTCACCCGCGAAACTTTGGTGCGGGAGTTGGGGGATTAATGCGCGATGCGATTCACGGACAGGCGGAGTTGATAGAGGCCGCCAAAGCAACCGGCGCAAAACTTCAAATCGGTCATATTTCCCACCAATTGGCCCTTAAGGGGATTCCGTACAATTCTGTTGTAACGCGTGGGCTCAAACAGATTGAAGATGCCCAAGGGGAAGGTGTGGATGTTATGGCCGACTGTTTGGCATCGGCCTGTGCAGGCACCGGCGTTAGCACCGGGATAGCGGATGTTTTTTTCTATCATACAACCGCCATTGAAAAGAGTATTGGTGTCAAGCTCGAGCAAATGTGGAAAGTTGCGAGCGGCCCATATGAAGGACAAGGCCTTACAAGGGAACTGTTTGAACAATTACGCAAAGAGGCCCCACGCACGGGAATCGTCTCGAATGTTATGAGAGAAGATCTAATGTTGGCCTGCTTGATTCCGCCCTATGTCATGGTTTCCAGCGATGTGGGGCCGAATCCGGTGCCGTCTCAAACCAAGGTTTTGGGGCAATATGTACGCGAAAACCCGATTTTTTCGTTATCAGAAGCGTTGTACAAACTATCCACCTTGCCGGCAATGCGATTGGGTCTGGAATCAAAAGGGAAAATAGGCGTGGGGTGTGACGCAGATCTTACCATATTTAATCCGGAAACTGTGGATGGTGTCATCGATAATGATCACGAAAAAAACAAAGCAACCGGGGTTGAATATGTTGTGGTCAATGGGAAGATAGCCTTGGAGAAGGGGGAGGTCGTCTCATCAACTGCTGGAAAAAGCATGCGCCACAAGCCCTGGTGATTCTACAGTGCGTTCTAATGATCTCGAACAGGTAGTGAAATGAATAAAAATGATATATAAAATTCTGAAAATCACAGGCATTTGTGTGGCAGCGGTGATTGCCTTGCTGCTCGTAGCGATCGCGGCCTTCTTGATTTGGCGGGCATTGGGCAAAGCGGCCAACGAGCGCGCCATGGTTATCAATACGCCCAACGGCATCGACGTGCTTGAAAAAGTATCCATTGGGGGTATTGATCAGTTCATCCAAATTCGCGGTCGCGACCTTAAAAATCCACTGCTGCTTTGTGTGCATGGGGGGCCGGGGTCCACCTTTCTGCCCTATGCCTATAAATTTCAGACAGCTTGGGAGAAACATTTCACCGTGGTTCAATGGGAGCAGCGCGGCGCCGGATTGACGTATCGACTGCACGGTGACGACATCGCCGATACCATGAGCCTCGAACGCATGATACTCGACGGCATCGAGGTGGTTGTATATTTGACAAAACGCTACGGGAAGGACCGGATTATCCTACTGGGGCATTCATTCGGTTCGATCCTCGGTACCAACATGATCAAGCGCCGTCCGGATCTGTTTCATGCCTATATCGGTGTCGGCCAGATGGTCGACAAACATGAAGGCTGGCGAATCGGCCATGAGTACGTGCTTGCGCACGCACGTGCGGCCGGAGACACCGAAGCCCTCCAAAAGCTAGATGAAATAGGACCGCCTCCCTACGGCTCGACGTTTGCGGAGTTCGATGCCAAGGTCGGGATTCAACAGGGACTGGTGTCAGCTTATAACGGCGCGATATACGGCGTTACCAGTGAGGCCACATTCGGAAAGATGGTAATACTCGCCCCCCGGCTACCGCTCGGATACATTCTCGCGTTAATGGGTGGGAGTCGTATGTCACAAAAGGCCCTTTTTGTTGATGTTGAGATAAAGCTCGACATGAAAAAACTGGGCAAGAAGTTTGATGTGCCGATATTCTTTTTCCTCGGAAGAAACGACTACGTCGTACCGTCAACGCTCGCCGCCGGCTATTTCGAAGAGATCGAGGCGCCCGTCAAGGAATTGGTGTGGTTCGATCGCGCCGCCCATGCGCCGTTTCTGACTCAACCGACAGCTTTTCTCGACGCCCTGGTTGAAAAAGTCCGGCCGATAGCCGTGAAAGTAGCTACCGACTAAATCAACTTACAAAAGGGAAAACACAAATGATAGATTCGATCAAGACACCGGAATTTGCTGATCAGGTAAAAACAGACGGAGTCAAATCGAGCTTTCGCGAAGGCGTGATTTATCGATATCCGGCCATGGTGCCCTTGCTCGAAGTGTCCGGAGATCATTACGAGATGGGGCTGCAATATGGGGTGCTGCTTCGCCCTGAAATTCTTCGTGCCTTGGAATCAATTCAAAGCATATTCAAATGGAAAGCCGAAGAGCCGGCAATGCCTGTGGCCGATTTTTCGTCCATGTTTACAGCAAACGCGGAACAAATCGCCGAGCGTTTGCCTGAGCGGTTTCAACAGGAACTGCAGGGTATGGCTGATGGATCGGGGGTGCCTTTTGCAACGGTCATAACGGCTTCTTTGATGTATGATTCCTCCGAAGCCGCAGCATGTTCGGGTGTGCTGATGAAAGGAAAGGACGGCCGGATCATCCATGGGCGAAACAACGATACCAGCTCTTATGGGGGTGAAGAAACCGGGAAAATGATCGTCATTGTCCGGCACCGGGCCAAAGGCTATAACGTTGTTACCCATATGGACTACCCGCTGTGGGGTGGGGTGGAAACCGGTTACAACAATCAGGGATTAACGTTTTCCGAAGAAACGCTTTCGGTCAGAAATCCCAATCCCGACGGCTTTTCACTGATCTACCTCATTCGAATGGCATTGGAGGAATGCACTACTTTTGAAGATCTTTACACATTGTTTGATCGCTACCCGGTCATTGGCGCCTATGGATGTGTTTGGGGGCAGCGGAAACAAGGCCGGGGAATGGTGGCCGAATTGACTCCTACGGCATGGAAGGCAACCGAGATGGCAAGTTCACTGAAGTGGAATTTCAACCATCTATATGATGCTGAATTGCGCAAGCAACAAAGCCCTTTGCCGAATATCGCCGGTAACAATTGGGATCGAGAAGCCATCGCGGAAACATTTCCTCAAAAAACCGAGTACAAGGTTGAAGATGCCATCGAATTTTTACGACTGCAGAAAGGGCCGGACAACATTGACTATTCATGCCATGGCCTGCGGCACCCCATCTGCAATCTGGGCACCCAGGAGATGGTGGTGTTTGATCCGGAAGAAGATGGTTTATACCTGGCCTGGGGGACCTGTTATGCCTCTCGCAACGATGTTTATCGCATCCATGAAGATTTCTCCCATCCCCCGGAGCGTTTTCTGGCAGCGGATCCCGTGGATCCGTTGGTGGAACAAATTGCCCTTATTCTCAATCGATTGGTGACCAGCAAATTAAAGCTCGACGCGTTGGTTGCGTTGTCCAAAGAACACAATCAAGCAGCCTATATTCATTTCCTTGCCGCTTTCTTTGCGTTCCAGCAATCGCGCTTCGATCTGTTGATCCATCATGCGAATAAAGCGTTTTCCCTGGAGCCTGAAATTGCCGAACATCAGCTTTATGCCGGTATGGCAGCCTCTCTGGAAAAGAATTTTGATGCGGTTATCTCACTGCTTGAAGCAATCGATTCCAAGCAATTGTATCCAAATCATGAGCTGTATCGATTGTCCATATTAGAGAGCGTTTGGGTCAAAACAGACCCTGGCGTTTCTTCAAAATACGCGGACGCAAAGGCGAGTATTTTAAAAGAACATGATGCCAAGCAACATTTTAAGACGGCCATGCTGCAACTGCTGGCCGCAATGGATAATGATAAAAACGATAACGATACGGCGGGGAGAAAGTAGTATGGAATCTTCAAGCGTCACCATTTACCGGGACAATTTTGGTGTGCCGCACATCTATGCAGACAAAGAAGCAGCTGGGTATTTTGGTTTGGGGTATGCAGAGGCAGCGGATCAGCTAGAGATTCTATTGCGCAGGCATCTCCAGGGACGGGGCGAGTTGGCGGTCGCTTTTGGCCCTGAGTTCATCGAGTCCGACCTGCAGGCGCGCGGATGGATGCACACCGAAGAAGCTCAGGCGGGTTTTAACCGAATGAGCCCGCAGCTTCAAGGCAACTATGAACAATACGTTGCCGGTGTAAATCGCTATATGGAAGAACACCCCGAAGCGGTTCCCGACTGGGGACGTCCCCTGGAGCCCATTGATCCAGTAATTCATAGCCGTGATATATTTTGGTCCGCCTATCAAGCCGGACATGGGATTAAGGCCTGCCAAAACGGCGGTGTGCAACTGTCGCCCCGTGCAGAAGCCCAAGTTGCTGACAGGCAAAAACAGGCTTCCAATGAGTGGTTTCTGGCGCCGTGGCGCACAGCCGAAAACGCAACGATGGTGCTTACCGATCCCCACGGCGGAATTGATGGCACCTTTGTTTACGAGGCACGTCTGCACGCTGGAGAGATTCACCAAGCAGGATACTATATCGGCCCGTCACCGCTCTTGCTGCATACACGAGACATCGCCTGGGCCATGACCACGGGATCGCCCCTGGTTTCAGATTGCTATGAGGTGGAAGTTGATCCGGATAATCCCCGCCGCTACCGATTTGATGGCCAGTGGCAGGAAATGATCACCCGGGATGTCACCATTGAGGTCGCCGGTGGTGAGAGCGTCACCCGAACGTTTGAGTACACACGTCACAACGAGGTGCTGTCACCGGTTGTGGCCCGGGTGGACGACAAAGCCTATATCATCAGCACGCCCTATATGCACATTGCCGGCCAGTACGATGAAGATCTGTATCGCCTTGGCCTGGCCAAAAACGTGAGGGAGGCTCGCGAGGCGCTCAGCGGGCTGGGCATGTTTTCACAAAATGTGCTAGTCGGTGATAAAGCAGGTGAATCCTTTTATGTTCGCATCGGGCGCACCCCGCGCCGTCCCGAAGGATATGACTGGACGCATCCTGTGCCGGGTAACACGTCAGAGACTGCCTGGCAGGGAATCCATCCGTTGGCGGATTTGGTCCATATTGAAAATCCTCCCCAGGGTTACATGCAAAATTGCAATGTCTGGCCCGCACTCATGTGGAAGGATTCCCCGCTCACTCCGGATCACTATCCAGACTATATCTACAATGAAGATTTGATATTGACGGCACGCGGTGAGCGAGCCATTGAGATCCTGTCCCGCGCGGCGAACTTTACCCTGGCGGACGCCTTTGAATTGGTGTTGGATGAAAAGTGGATCAGTAGTGAGTTATGGACCATGGCGCTGACAAAAGCTGTGGAAAATCAACCTAAACTGGTTGCAAGCAAAGGCCCGGAATTTCGACGTGTCCTTCATGGATTGCTCAATTTTAACGGTTATGCCCGGGCAGATTCTACCGAGGCGCTGTATCACTACTACTGGCGTGATATCAACTGGTCCTTGCTAACAGCCGACGATTTTGGGGTCATTTTAAAATCGGTTTCATGTGACAAACCGATCGATGACCGGCTCCAAGTGGCGCTTCTCGATGGCGTTTCCCAGGTGACCAATAAGCTCATAAAAGAACATGGGACCACCGAGCACCGGTTGGGGGATGTTTTTCGAATCGGAAAGGCCGGTCATTCATTTCCCATTGGCGGCATCTCCATCATGTCCAACGATCCATTTAATCAATGTGGTTGGCACGAACTGGCCTGCAATATGACCATGCGAGCGTTTAGCGATAATGTGCTGGACAGCCAAAAACTTCCGGATCCCGATGAGAACGGGCATCGATTTGTCAGAATGGGTTCCCGCATGTTGCTGCTCACGGTGTTGACCGATCCGGTTCAATCGTTTTCGCTGCATAATTTCGGGCAAAGTCAAAATCCGGACTCCCCGCATTTTATCGATCAGGCGCGCATGTTCAGCGAGCGTCGGCTCAAACCCGTCTATTTTGAAAAGGCGGAGCTTATGCCACACGTCGAATCAACTGTGATCCTGGACGTAAAGCTTCCACTTTAGGATTAATGGCGTATGGTTTGTGAAAAAATCATTTAGGAGAAAAACATGTATGATCTGATTATAAAAAACGGAAAGATAGTGGATGGAACTGGAAATCCGTGGTTTTATGCTGACATTGGGATAAAAGATGAAAAAATTGCGGCGATCGGAAATCTCTCCAGCACAGAGGCTAAGCGGGTATTGGACGCATCGGACCATGTCGTATCTCCCGGATTCATTGATGTTCATGCCCACGGAGCGGATCAACTCTTATCATTCCCAACAGCTGACGCCAAGATCCGCCAAGGTGTCACGACCATGCTTGATGGCAATTGCGGTATATCTGTGGCACCGCTCAATGAATTCGGGAAACCGATTATGCAGTCGCATGGCATTGAGAGTGACTGCGCCACCCTGGATGAATTTTTTACCCAATTGGAGACAATCGGGACGGCCATCAATGTGGCCTCACTGGTCGGTAATGGCACTGTCCGGGCCTGTGTTGTCGGTGTGTCCGACAAGAAACCCACGGAAGCACAGATGCAGCAGATGAAATCACTGGTGGATGAAGCCATGGCCCACGGCGCCATGGGCTTGTCCACGGGTCTGGTCTATCCCCTCAGCGGCTACGCAGATAAACAGGAGATCATCAAACTATGCGAGGTTGCCGCCAAGCATGGCGGATTCTACGCAAGCCACGTTCGCACCATGGGACATCTGCTCTTTGAAGCGGTTGCGGAAGGTCTGGATATCGGACGGCAGGCAGGATTGCCGGTACAGATTTCACATCTTCTGGCCGGCCCACCGCAATGGGGCCGGCTGCCGGAGCTGATGGGACTGCTCGAACGGGCAAGATCCGAGGGGATGGACGTCACCACTGACAACGTGGTTTACCGCTACAGCGGATTTGAAGGCGGATCGCTTCTTCCGCTATGGGCTACCGAAGGCGGTATGGAAAAACTAATCCAACGGATCAACAATTCGGAAACCCGGGAAAAAATCAAGGCTGATACCCGGGAGATCGGAGATCGAAAGGGTGGCAGCGTCGCCGCCTGCCTGATGGAAAAGGGTGAATGGGACAATATTTGGTTATATCTGCCCGAGCGATTGCGGGGAAAGACCATTGCCGATCTTGCTGCCGAGACTGGTGTTACAGACCCCTACGACGTACTTTTGGACCTGATCGTTCAAGAAAAGGGAGCGATTCAGGGGCGCACAGAACCGATGTCGCAAGTGGATATCGACTATACCACCCATCATCCCCTATGCATGCTGATAAGCGATGGTTGGCCAAGCAAGCGGGGCGGGTTTACGGTCATGCACACCTTCGGCTCGTTTGGGAAAGTGTTTGGTGAATATGTGCGTGATCGGGGCGTTGTCAGGCTGGAAGAGGCGGTTCGCAAATGCACATCGTTTCCAGCCCAGCGCATGGGGCTTCGTGACCGGGGACAAATCAAGGAAGGCTATTTCGCCGATATCACCATTTTTAATCCAGATACCGTAAAGGAAAAAGGCACCTTTGATAACCCCGAGCAACACCCGGACGGCTTTACCTGGGTGCTGGTAAACGGCAAGGTTGTGCTGGACAACGGTGAGCACACCGGCGTGCTGCCGGGCAAAGCGCTCAGACGGAATCTTTTAACCCTGGGCTGATAGGGTAGGGTTAGTCCCAGCGTTTGAGAATATTATAAAAGGGGCGCGGAGATCTGATGTCTAAAGGAAAACTTATAAAAACGGTCTTGAAATATGTTCTGATACCGGTGTTACTGCTTTGCGCTGTCATTTTTGTATTCGGTATTGCATACCACTCACATGTACAACATAAATTTCAGGCGGAAACAAAAATAACGGCTTCCGGCGGAACCGATTCGCTGGAAAGGGTGACCCTTGGGGGCCTCGAACAATGGATTCTTCTCCGGGGCCATGACAAAACGAATCCCGTTCTGCTTTTTCTTCACGGGGGACCCGGTTCTACGATGATGCCCTGGCATCGAACTTTTCATACCCAGCTCGAAGCCCATTTTACGGTTGTGCATTGGGATCAACGAGGCGCCGGGAAGTCATTTGACTCGGATATTGCGCCGGTATCCATGACTATCGAACAATTCATTTCTGACACGCGGGAATTGGTGGAATTGTTAACAAGGCGTTTTAACGCGCCCAAGGTTTACCTTGTGGGGCATTCGTGGGGCAGCGAATTGGGAACGCATGTCGTAAAACGATATCCCGAACTTTTTTATGCATACGTCGGCCTCGGTCAGGTAGTGGACAACCTTGAGGCCGAGGGAATCTCCTACAGATTCGCCGTTGAAAAGGCAGAAGAATTGGGAAATGAAAAGGCTATCCGCGAGCTTGGGGAAATAGGTCCACCACCGTATGACATGGAAGAATCTATGCGAAAATGGGAATTTGTTGCGGAGCTAGGCGGTGTGTTCCGATCTTCTTTAAGTATTAACAGCTTTTTTAAACTTGGTTTAAAATCCCCCGATTATTCCCTTGGCGATTGGCTGAAGTTTTACCGCGGCATATTCTTCTCTCAGGAACATATGTATGATCAGATTAACAATGACACCCACTTCTTTGTCCAGATCCCGAAAATTGAAATTCCGGTATACTTTTTTTTAGGCAGATACGACTACGTCACGCCATTTGAAATCGCTGAACGATACTATCAGGCACTCGACGCCCCCGCCGGGAAACAAATCGTGTGGTTTGAAAACTCCGGCCACATGGTTCCATATGAAGAGCCGGTAAAATTTTGCGACATCTTGATCAACAAGGTGTTGAAAGAGACGTATCCAAAAGCTTCTGCGGAAGGTGTGGCGGACAGACAATGACAGAAAGGACTGACTATGAAAATCGTGAAAATTGAAGGATCGAATCCGTATGAACGGGGTTTATCTCATGGGAGGCAGTTAAAAGAACAAATACACGAAATGCTGAATATTTCCCAAAAGAGGAAGGCAAATGACAACACGGAAACCGATTATCTAAAAGCAGTCGGCGATCTGATGATGAAAACGCCTGCCGTCATGGACCCGATTAACCGCTATACCCCGTGGCTGTTGGATGAAATTAAAGGGATTGCAGAAGCCGCCGAGGTCGATTTTGTGTCACTTTTGGCATTCCAGTCGCTCCACCTGCAATTGGTAATAGACGATTTGGGCTTGCTCAAGTCTCTGGATAGCCATGATACTGATTCGACCAAAGCAAGCCTAGGGTGTACGGTGGTGGGCGGATATCAAATGGACCAGAACAGTACCATTTTAGCCCAGAATTTAGATCAGACTGCCGTTTGGGATGGATATCAAGTTTTATTTCACATTATAGAACCTGAAAATGATTTAGAGATAATGACAGTTGCCTATCCAGGATTTGTTGGAACCTTGGGATTAAATAATAAAGGGATCGGCGTTTGCATCAATTCAATACCGATGTATCTCAATAAGGAATTAAAAGGATTACCGGTTATATTTCTCGTTCGAGGACTTTTAAGTAAGTCAAATATAGATGAAGCCATAGATTTCATGGAAGCGCAAAGACTATCATCCGGGGTTGTCTGCACCGTTGGCGATTCTTCAAAAATTGTCTGTTATGAATGTTCACCGGCAAAAAACGTACGGTTTGTTCCTGAGAAATATCCTCGCTACGTTTATCATACCAATCATCCATTGGTGAATAATGATTACGGACCATTGGTAAAAGAAAAATTAGAGAAACTTGAATCTACCTCTCTATATGAAATAACAACTACGGATGTCGGATTAGACAAGATCCAGGAAAATTTAACGGATCCCGAATGGTTGGAAAAAGAGCTTCCAAAGTATGAGTTTGTCGGGCATCTGGAAAATTCTCGAGTCAGGTTAAAGACGGTTCAAAAATATTTAGATCGGCATAAAGATACATTAACAGTTGACGATTTCAAAGAAATCTTCTCATCAAAGGATGATGACCTGAATACGGTTTGCATGGACTGCAATGACAACCCACTATATAAGATACTGGAGATCAATACAAATTTTAGTATCATCATGGACTTATCCGAAAATCCTGTGTTTTACGTGGCCGATGGCCCTCCATCCAGGGCTGAATATAAGAAATTTACTTTCTAACTGGCCGTAACGCCGAACACCAACTTTATGCCGGTATCGCAGCCTACTTGGAAACTTGTCCGTATACAAGTGGGAAGCCCATTGATTGTTCTAAATAATATACGAGAAAAGACTTATGACCTGGTTGGAAGATTATAGGTGTGGTGATGACTTTCAAGAGAAATCAAAATCCACTCGTGCAAAAATGAAAGCCCTTGAAGATTATACAAAAGAACTTCAGGCAACAAAAAAACGTGAAGAAATAATGAAGGAGACGATTGATCAATGGATAGAAACTAAGAAAATATATAAGAATGTTGAAGTTGTTCAATTGCCGGAACCTGATTTTCCTGAATCACATTCCTATTATTCTCTTTTATTACGTAGACAATCCCTTCGGGCATATTCTAATGAACCACTAACCCTTCAGGAGATCAGTTATTTACTTTGGGCATCTACTGGTGTACAACGCATCGAACGTAGATTCGGGATGCCATTTGGATTCCGTACAGCTCCCAGCGCAGGTGGAATTTATCCCACAGAGACCTATTTAGCCGTTAAAAATGTAACTGGACTAGATCCGGGGATCTATCACTATAATGTCGAAAAACATCATCTTGAATTTATCAAGAAAGGCGATTTTCATGAGCAATTAAAATCTGCATGCCAAAACCAAAATTGGGTTTTACATGCGCCTGTTATTTTTTTATGGACCGCCATTTTTCGACGTACAACGGTGAATTATACGCAAAGAGGGTATCGATATGTTTACTTAGATACCGCGCACATTGGTGCACAATGTGCATTTGCAGCATTAGATTTAAAAATGGGTTCTGTTCCAATTGCGGCCTTTTATGATGATGAAATAAATGCAATTCTCGGTGCAGACGGGAAAAAAGAAAGTATCTTATATCTTACCCTTGTTGGACGACCGAAAAACTGGAAAAAATATGAGGATCGTATGTTAAAATGCCATGATAGAGTTGAGGAATGGCGAAACAATCCAAATTTTCAGTTGTAGGAGATTGGGAATTTATGGATATAATCAGCAATGCTTGTGAATTGATAGGCTCTACACCCCCTGCTTGAAATAACGAACCTCTTCAAAGATACGCCTGCGCGCATTTTATTAAAAAAGGGACTTTTTCCTTCAATCATCATATGGTTTTTTCCCATCGATGAGTGCAAGCAAACCATCATACGCCGACGCATCGAGATGCGGACACAGCGCGTAAAGATAATAAATGTATAGGAGAATAAAAAATGAAAATGTTCACAGCATCGTTGGCAACAGAGAGCAACTTTTTCTCACCAAACCCCACCAGTTACCAGAACTATGCCGATGCCTGCCTTATTCGCAGCGGATCCCCCTTGCAGGGACCGGGGCCGTTTGTAGAGGTATTGGCCCTGTACAATCGCCGCGCAAAAGAGCGCGGTTGGGAAGTGATCCAAGGTTTGTGCGCATTGGCATTTCCATCGGGGCGCACGGCCAAAGCCGTCTACGAATCTTTTCGGGATGAGATCTTAAGCGATTTGAAAGCCGCTGGGCCTGTCGATATCGTATTATTCGCATTACATGGGGCCATGGCGGCCTTTGGCTACGATGACTGCGAGGGGGATTTGCTTGCTGAAGCCAGGCAAATCGTAGGGCCCGGCGTGCCCATCGGTGTCACCTTGGATCCACATTGTCATATCACGGAACGGATGATGGAAAGCGCCACTGCCATGGTTGCATGGAAGACGGCATTTGCCCATGTAGACTACCTGGAGCGGGCAGCGGAGCTTTTTGATATCATTGTGTCGGCAGCGCAAGGCAAGACCAGGCCTGTCATGTCGGTGTTTGATTGTCGAATGATGGATGGTTTTATTACTGATATGGAACCCATGAAAAGTTTCATGGCGCGGATAAAGGGGCTTGAAGGAAAACAGGGTGTGCTTTCAATTTCTGTGGGTCACGGCTTTCCCTGGGCTGATCTGGCGGACGTCGGTACCAAGATGCTGGTGGTCACGGACAACCGCCCGCAATATGGCGCTGAACTGGCCGAGACGCTGGGACGCGAGCTCTTTGCTATCCGTGGCCAGAGTGTACCGCCGATGTGCGGCATCGATGAGGGCATTGGCCAAGCACTTGCGCTGCCCGAAGATCTGAGACCGGTGTGCCTCTGTGATTGGTCGGACAATACGGGCGGGGGGGCTCCTGGAGACGCCACGTTTTTGCTGCGGGCCATGATCGAGCGAAACGTGGGTAACGCTATTTGCGGCACGATACGGGATTCTAAAGCCGTCCAGATTTGCAGAGACGCGGGCGAAGGCGCCGAATTTGACCTGCGCATTGGTGGAAAGATTGGCGTGTCCTCGGGGCAACCGCTTGATTTGAGAGTAAAGGTGATAAAGATTTCCAAAAACGTCACGATCAGATGGCGAGAAATGACCATGCCGCCTTGCGATTTCGCGGTGGTTCGTTATGGCAGCATCGATATCGTGCTCTCCACGGGTGGGGCGTGTAGCGTGGCAGGCATGGCGGAAATGGGCCTGCACCCGATAGAGAAAGACATCCTGACAATTAATTCTCTTTCTCCGTATCCGGAGGCGGCTCACGCGATCCATTTGGCCGGCCCGGGCGCTTGCACCCTGGACTTTAAAAGCCTGCCTTATACCAAGATCCGCCGTCCCAAATGGCCCCTCGACGAAGATCCATTCGGGAACCTGCGCAATTACCGCCTTTTTCAGTCTCCAAAACAAATAGTAAATGCTAAGAGGAAACTGCAATATTGATTCAAACCATTTTCTTTCCTCTCCGGAAATGGGAAGAGGCCAGGATGCGAAAGGAATAGGATATTACCTTTCAAGCCTGGCCTCTCTTTACACCCGCTCGTGCTTTATTTTTTCAACTACCTAACATCTCATATCCAATTGCTTCCGGCGAAGCATGTTGGCCGTCTGTACGATACCGGGGCTTGGCTTTACCGGCGTGACCCTGATTCTGCCGTTGATGCTGTGGTGTTTTTTTCCGGGCTCAAGTTTCAGGCCCAGATGGGGTGTTTTCTGTCCCGGGCCATGGCACCGGCATATTCTTGTACCAGCGGGCCGCCGATTAAGCGGCATTAACAGGCTGGATCTGATGTTGCGCATTTAACCAGAATTCAGGGGAATTTCCGAAAAGACGGGACAATCTCAATGCCATGACAGGTGTTATGGAACGTCGCTCTCTTAAAAGCTCGTTTATTGTCTGACGGGATACACCCAACGCGGTTGCCATAGAAGTTGCATTAAGATTAAAATCAGGCAAGAAATCTTCCCTGAGCATCTCCCCTGGGTGTGTTGGTGGGATTTTCCTTTTAGCTGTGTTTGAAATAGACATGGCCAAACTCCTCAGTGGTAGTCTGTTATTTCGACATCATAGGCATCACCATCGATGAATCGAAAACAGATTCGCCATTGTTCGTTAATTGATATTGCATGTTGCCCTTTTCGATCTTTTTTAAGTGCATGTAACCGGTTGCTTGGGGGTACTCTGAGATCGTTCAGTTCTGTTGCATAATGGATATATTCCAACCGTCGTAAGGCCCTTTTGATCAAGTCAGGTGGCAGTCGTTTTGATTTGCCGGTTTTAAAAAGATGTTGTGTTTCTTTATCAGCAAATGTTTTGATCATGAGCAGAGTGTAATCTGTCACGTGACAGATGTCAACGGCTTTTTTCTAGCCGTTTCGGATATTGCTGGAAATGGTGCAATTGACGGTTTGCAAACCGACCGCGGAAGCTAACTGAGACTGTTTATGATCAAATGTGAAGAACCGGTCCGCTCCCATGGAAAGAGCCAATGCTACATGGATAACATCCAGTGAACAGGATCCGATTGTTTTCGTGTGGTTTTTTGAAAGCGCCAGGGAGCGTGTAAAAGCATCCGACCAGTTTATTGGGGGGTTGTAGAATATCCTTTCCTTTTCATGTTTGTTGAATCGTTCCAACACGATTCCGGCTTCCCTGCCGCTCATTTCATTTCTAAACTGTTTTAGCTTTATGGCGTTTGTGAATTCCAACTCGTGAAAAACCGTTCTAGGAACGGCTTCATTGTTGGCTTTGATCCAATCGGATGCTTCCCGAGAATACGCCTCTTTGACATAGAGTTTTACAATTACGCTAGTATCCAAATAAAACATCAGAATCGGTCCTCTCTGCCTTCAATCACGATTTCGCTGAGAGGTTTTCCCTTTATTTCGATGCATTCTTTAAAGAAGTTAGGCCAGTTGATATCCCGTTTGGCACCCAACGCGGTAATTTTTGCCACCGGCTCGCCTCTTTTTGTGACTATGATTTCTTCGCCGGACTGTATTTTTCTGAGAACCTGAGCAAAGTTTTTTTGGATCTCTCCTACGGTGGCTGTCTCCATTTCCGAACCTCATAAATCTGATGTTTACGCACATTATATGCGTAAATATCAGTTTTGTCAAGCCTACAAAAGACCATAATAACAATATCCCTTCATCATTGCCGGGCCGCTGATGATGGGCGTCTGGGAGGCTCCTGATACGGAAAAATACAGCGTGTCGAGTTGAGACTTGAGCGCATCGATGAATTTTTCCGTGCCCCAGGATGTCCGGTCCGGCTGCGAGCATCAGTCATATCTAAAATAATTTCACCAGGCCAAGACAACTGATAATAAGTCAACTTAGGAAACTACGTCCCCTTTCCTACTTTCCTAAGACAATAGGCACCGCCATGGCTGTGCGGCTCCTAATCTTGTTTAACCAGCATAATCTTGCCGCCGGAAGACGGTCGGGCCGAGACAGGCCAGGTTTTTTCAAGAGTGCGGACGAAATGCTCCCGGTCCTTGATATTGAAGTTCATACTGACGCGCATATCGTTCAGCTGCTTGTCACCAATCACCAGCTTGGGATCGAGGTATCGGTTGATCTCATCGATCACCTCATGGAGGGCAGTGTCCTTAAAATAGAGTCGTCCCTTTCGCCAGGTGTCCACGCGCTTGACATCGATCGGCCTGACCGAATAGGTGGCCTTTTTCTTGTTGATGGTAATCTCCTGGCCGGCACTCAGCACGGTTGGGGCAACCCGCGCAACCGTCGCTGGAATTTGGCCGGACGACGGGTTTCGGGCGGCGAACAGCGTATTTTTCCGAGCTGCATTGGTTTCGGCAGTATTCGTTTTTTCAGTCGATTCCGGCGCTTTCGATTTGCCGGTAGTCGCGGGCTCCGGATGTCCATCCACCTGAACACGACCACTGACCACGGAAACGATGATTTCCTCTGTTTTTTCCTTGCTCACCTTAAAGGCCGTGCCCAGCGCGCGAACGGAAACTTGACCGGCTGTAACCACAAAGGGCCGCGCTGGGTCATGCGCCACGGAAAAAAAAGCCCGTCCGGTTTCCAGATCAATTTGCCGGTCGGTCTCGGTCATTCGAACGGTCAACTCGGTTTCCGCATCGAGGTTGACCGTGGAGCCGTCTGCAAGGGTCAATCCCATCAGGTTGCCGGTGGCGGTCCGATAGGTCTTTTTATCCAAAGCACCGGACTGAACAAACCATATGCCGGTAACCATCAACAAGAGGACGGCTGCTGCAGCAAGGGGCTGAAATCCGTAAGATCCGACTTTGAGAAAATCAACCCACCGTTTCTTCGGGACGGGAATCGGCCGAGACCGGTTCGATTCAAGAATCTTTTCCGCGACCGGATGTTCTTTCAAAAAATCCGTGTGTGTCCAGATGCCGGATATCAAGCCGAATTCTTTTTTATTGGCTGGATGCGTGTCCCGCCATTTGATGAATTCTGCGTCGGTCTCCGGGTTAATACCCGAATCCTGAAAGCGCATCATCCATTTTCTGGCTTCGACGGCTGCACGGGGTTCCCACGCGTCATCCGTATTTCCATTATTTGTTTTCATAGCTCATACAAGGCCTTACGGCGAAATTGTTTCAAAGCATGTGTTATATGCTTTTTGACCATATTTTTGGAAATGCCCATTTCCTCACCAATCTGATCATAGGTCATTCCCTTGAAACGGTGCAGCACGAATGCTTTCTGGCAATTGGCGTTGAGCCGGTCAAACACGCCCTGTAATACGGACATGCCCTCCTTGGATGCCAGGGCCTCTTCGGGCGTTGCTGTTCGTGAGGCAAGCTGGACATCCTCTGTTGACACATGCGAATTGGCCAGGCGGACCTTCTCGTTTCGATACTGATCATTTAACAGGTTGATGACAATGCGGCGCAACAACGATTTGGTCAACGTAAGTTTTTCATGATCCGGATGCTGCATCAACCGAACATAGACATCTTGTACCACATCGTCCGCATCTGTCTCAGACCCTAGTCGAAGCGTCACAAAGCGGTGCAGCCACACATGGTACCTGTCGAAGGCATCCTGAACGATCCGGTCGGCTTCCCGTTTCCGAGTTGGTTCAGACGGGCATTTGTCCGATACAGGTTCTCCGTTGAATACGTTCAATCCGGAATCCTTAAGGGTTCGTTTTCCTGCGCGAGCCCAGAGTTTAAAATCAATTACCAAGCCTACCTACTTACTATAACGGATTTCAAACGGAAATGGGTACCAAAAAATGCCGTTTCAGCTAAAAAAAATTCGAGAATAAAAAAAATGGTACCCGATTGCCTTTCGATTTCGTTATAAAGGGAAAGCATCTCACATTCCCGTCACCCGTTCGAAATTGCATTGAATTAACATTTCGCAGGACTCAAGAGGAGGCATCATGAGACAACACCCGGTGTTCGCAAAAACAAGTCGGCTGCAACAGATAGCGGTTCAAGCCTCGATTTGGCTATGTTGCATTTTTCTGACTGGATCGGTCGGTTATGGTCAGACCGGTCAAATCGATTTTGACATCCCTTCTCAGAAAATGGTCAAAGCCCTGGACATGTTTGCGGAAAAAACTGATTTCAGTCTGATGTACGCCATGGAGGAACTGGCAGATAAAAAAAACAATGAAATTACGGGGAAGCTGACACCAGACCAGGCTTTGGGCAAAATGCTGGAAGGAACCGGCTTGGCTTATGAATTTACTAGTGACACCACCGTGTCCATCCGGCGAGATCCGGTTTTGACACTTAAAAACCCCCACGTAGCCAACGCCCCGGAAACCGGTGACAAGAAAAACGCCGAGGTTGTGGCCCAAAACGGTTCGACAAGCTCAACACCGCAGCAGCCGGGTCAGGCCGCTCAACAGCCGGCCACTGCACCCGGGTCGTCCCACGACGATTTCATCCTCGAGGAAACAGTGGTCACTGCCACAAAGACCGGCGAGACAGAACTGCAAAAGACGCCCATCGCCATCACCGCTTTTTCCGCAGAGGCATTGAAGAATTCGGGCACCACCTCTATCAAAGGATTGAGTTTGATGGTGCCGGGTCTTACCATGTCGGCCAATGAATCATTTGCGCAACCGTATATCCGCGGGATTGGCACCCAGCTCCCCTTTACCGGTGCTGATACCAGTGTGGCCGTCTATCTTGATGGTGTCTATCTTGGGCGATCGGTTTCCCATTTTATCGATTTTATAGATGTGGAGCGGGTTGAGGTTTTGCGTGGCCCCCAGGGGACGCTTTACGGCCGAAACGCTACGGGGGGTGCTTTCAATATTGTCACCATGGCGCCCACAACAGAATGGACCGGACGGATCAGCGCCGGCTTTGGAGATTACAGCCAATATCGTGTTGAAGGCACCGTCAGTGGGCCCATTGTCGATGACAAGGTACTGGCACGCTTTTCCATAATGGATGCTCAGCACGATGGATACATGGATAACATAGGGGTGGGTCCCGACCCCCTTGATGAAAATGTGACAGCGCTGCACGGATCGTTACAGTTCAACATTTCAGACAACCTCCAAGCGGTTCTCAGTGGTGATTATTCAAAAAGCGATGATGCCGGGGTTGCTATGAAGGCTACTCATCCCATGGGATTGCCCTTCTTGCTGGGCGCACAGTGGATTGACGATTTTTGGACTGTTAATTTAGGCGACCCCCAATGGTCCGAAATAGAACTGTCGGGAGCTGCGGCTAAGATCTCGTTAAACCTGCCGAGCGACATGGCATTTACTTCTATTAGTTCTTTTCGTCATATTTTCATCGATATGCAAACGGATGTGGATGCAACCGAAGTGCGAATGCTCAAAACTGTCTTTGGGGCCACGGGCAATGAGGCAGATCAGTTTACGCAGGAGTTTCAATTGACCGGAAAATGGGGCCGTGTGAATTGGGTTGCAGGTCTATTTTATTTCTGGGAAGAAGATTACGAAGACTGGGATTTGGATATTACTGACGTGGTCCCGGATTTTATTATGTACTATGACGCCTGGAACGAGACAAATGCTTATGCGGCTTTTGGGCAAGCCACTTATCAAGTGTCCGATAAAATTTCTCTCACCGCCGGGTTGCGTTACAGTTACGAGGAAAAAGACTGGAAACTGATTGTTTCTGATACCTATACACCCGCTGTGACTCAAATCCTGAGTACCAAATGGGATGCCGTAACGCCAAAATTTGGAATCGATTACCAGGTTAGCGAAGAGATGCTGCTCTACGCGAGCATAACACGGGGGTTTAAAAGTGGCGGTTATAACGTTGTTGCGGTCCAGAACGCATACGATCCCGAGTTTATCTGGAGCTACGAAATCGGGCTTAAATCAGACTGGTTGGCGAACCGGCTGCACAACAGTGGAAACACAAAATGCAGCAGATTCCATTATCAAGGGCCTTGAACTGGAGATGGCTTTTCGGCCGGTTGGCGCGCTCACGATTACTTCCAGCATCGCCTATCTTAACGCCGAGTTTGATCAATATATGGCATCGGATTTTGACGGTAATCCAGTTGATGTGTCCGGTAATGTAATGCCTGTTGCGCCCGAGTGGTCGGCCAATATAACCGGTCAATATGTTTTAAAATTGGCTGATTACGGCTTTATCACCCTGAGGGGTGAGTTCGGTTGGCAGACGGAAACATATTTCGACCAGTTTGAAAGAGACATTACCAAACAAGGTAGTTACAGCATCGTCAATGTACTGTTAAGTTTTGAGACAGCCGATGGCCGGTGGCGCATTGATGCTCACGGTCGAAACTTGGGAGATGAGGAGTATTACGAAACGCTGTTCCCATTGGGTTTTGTTCCGGAGGATGTGCAGGGGCAAACCGGAACACCAAGAATCTACGGCCTACAGGTAACGTATGCGTTCTGACAAGTGACATTAATAGGGGAAGGGAATATGACAGAAGCGATTCTTGCTCAACTCAAGCGAGCCATTTTAGAAAGTGATGTCGATGACACACCGGACTTAGCCAGGAAGGCGCTCGAAGATGCCATTGATCCGTTTGTGGTCATGGACACGATGATAGAAGCCATCCAGAAAGTCGGGGACGACTTTGGCGCCGGATACCTCTTTCTTCCCGAGCTGGTCGGATCCGGCAAAGCTTTGGAAGAGGCGGTTCCCATCGTGGAAGAGGCCATCCAGAGCAAGGGCGGGACGCGCGAACCCTTGGGCGTTATGGTCATCGGTACCGTTCAGGGAGATCTCCACACCATCGGCAAGTCCCTTGTAACGACCATGTTTTCCGCCAATGGCTTTAAAGTTCACGACCTGGGCATCGATGTTTCCACCGAGAAGTTCGTGGAAGCCGTCAAGGAATTTAATCCCCACATTCTCGCCCTGTCGGCATTGCTGACAAGCACCGCTCCGGAGGCACGAGCGGTTATCGACACACTTCAGGAAGCGGGGCTGCGAGATAAAGTGAAGATCATGGTGGGCGGAGGCGCCATAACCGAGGATTTTGCCCTGAGTATCGGCGCGGATGGGTACGATGCTACCGCGCCGGGCGCTGTAGAGGTGGGCAAAAAACTGCTGGGACTTTAAAGGAGGCTTGTGATGGCGATTACCGGGTTTAAGAGAAACTTCGCACCGTTGAAAATCCTGACCGATGCCATGATCGATGAGGTAGCGGAAGCCACCTTCCGGATTCTTGAAAAAACCGGGGTGGTCTTTGAAGACGAAGCGGCTTTAACGGTTCTGGCCGATGCCGGATGCAAGGTTGACAAGGAAAACCAGCGGGTCCGGATGCCTCGCGGGATCGTAAAGGAGCAACTGGCCCTGGTTCCGCCCACGGTGGAAATCCGGGCGAGAGACCCTGAAAATAACATGATTATTGGTCAGGATGATGTCATTTACTTTATCAATAGTGGTGGGATGACCTCGGTTGATCTGGAAACCTGGGAAAGTAAGGAGCCCACGCGCAGGGAGTTTTACGATTTTATCAAGGTGCTCGATGCGCTGCCAAACGTGCATGGCCTCAGCGCTTTTCCCTGGTATGGTTTTGCCAAGGTACCCCAGGCCATGCGGCTCATTGAGAGTTGTGCGGCAAAGGTCCGGTGTTCATCTAAAATTCAGGGGGAAGGTGGGGTCATGGACAATGATCAGTGGATCATGGCCCTTACCGAAGTCGTTGGTCAGGACCTGATGGCATTCGTCAACCCCGTGTCTCCATTGACCTACGATAAGGAGTCTATATCGCGTCTGAATTTTTTCTGTGATAAGAATGCACTTTTTGACATCACACCGGGTCCCTTGGCTGGGGCGAGTGGGCCGGCGACCTTGGCGGGCACGTTGGCCCAATGCAACGCCGAAATTGCAGCCGGTATGTTGTTGGCCCAACTGCTTCGACCAGGTGTCCGGGTATATAGTGGCCATATGTTGATGACCCAGGACATGCGGTCAGGGGGACCGGCTTTTTCTTCCATTGGTAATCATCTCACTGCCGCGGCCTTTGCACAGTTTTGGAGAAAGCAACATATTCCGGTTGTCAGCGCCACGCCGGCTTGGTGCAGTTCCAAAACCATCGACTATCAATCGGGTTATGAGATGGCCCTTGCCGCCACCCACAACGCCATGGCCGGCTTTCATTCGATCATTTATCAAGGTGGGTTGAGCCAACAAATGACTGCGCATCCGGTCAAGGCGATCATCGATGACGATGCGGCGGGGATGATCGGACGATTTTTTGCAGGCATCCAGGTGGACGAAGAGACCCTGGCAGTGGAGGTGATCGACAAGGTCGGCCCGGTCCCCGGGACTTTTCTAGACCAGGCCCACACCCGCAAATGGTGGCGCAGTGCACAATACCTCACCCAGGTGGCAGATCACACCCCCCTGGATACCTGGCTGAAAGGGGATCAAAAAACCGCCCTGGATCATGCAAAAGAGCGGATGGAACAGATCCTATCATCCCAAAAGCCGACCCCATTGGAGCCAGGGCAAGAGCAAGCCGTTGAGGACATCCTGAAGGAGGCCAGGGCGCATTACCGTAAAAAGGGCTTGATTTCAGATGAGGAGTGGAAAGACTACCAGCAGGACCTGAATTCGCCGGATTATCCCTTTGGATAAGCTATAATTGTAGATCCTGTTACCGGTAGGAAAATCGAATAACGATTGAGAAGGAGACCGAGAGATGAAAACGGTTCTTAGGGGCGGAAATGTTATCGATGGCACGGGCAGAGAAATTCAGCCCAACATGACCGTCGCGATTGAGGGAAGTAAGATTGTTGATGTTGGAGATCAAAGTGAGTTCGGTTCCGACTGGAACGTTTTGGATGTTTCCGGAAAGACAGTCTTGCCCGGGCTCATCGACTGTCACAACCACTTTGCCCCCAAGCTTCAGTGGTTGATTAGTGAGCAGGCCAATTCGCTGATGTACCTGGCTTCCGAGACGGTTCACGCCATGAAAGGCTGTCTCGAGGCCGGCTGCACCACCACCCGGGATATGGGCGGACTGGAAGCCGGTTTTGTTCGCGCACAGGCCGAAGGGTTGATTTGGGGGCCGCGCCTGCAAACCGCACTGGTTATCATCGGGCCCACAAACGGTTTAATCGACAGCATCCCTCCTCTTGGCGGCGCTATCTCGCCCCAGGGAATGCACGCCACGGCGCCTGGCATGCCCAGCCCCTGGTGTAACAGCCCCTGGGAGGCGCGAGCCAAAGTGCGAGAAGTGCTAAGATACGGCGCAGATGTCATCAAGGTGGCCAACACCGATATCGGCAATACACGTGCCCTGTTTACCCAGGAGGAACTCGATGCGATTG
>JAFDDL010000399.1 GCA_019310865.1 Deltaproteobacteria bacterium
TTGAACAAATAGGGCCGGGCGTAAACCGTTTGAAACACCCGTTGGGGCGTTCTTAATTTCGTCAGCAGCGCGCTAAAGAGCGAACTGCAAATGGTGCAGGGGTTGTCCCGGAACACCCATTCATATTCCTTGTCCGTGAACAGTTTCCATTTAAATTCATCGTTTTTAAAAAGCTCATCAAAAAATTGTCTCCGAATGTCTTTTGGGACCAGCAAAATCGGATTGTCATGGCTGACACAGGGCACCTCGACAATATCATTGGTCATGGCCATAGGGCCGGCGGCGGAGGCCGACAGGGCATTGGGGGGCCGGCCGGATTTGGATGCGTGGGCGGTGGCTTCGAGCAGCTGCTCGAACTCCGGCTGTGTAAAACCGCCCAAGGCCTTGCTGCTGATGCGCCAAACCACTTCAAAACGCAACCCGTTTTCGGTATTGGCATACTCCTCAAATCGCTTTAGCAGATTGTTTAAAAAGGTGCTCTTGCCGCATCCGTGGGGGCCCTCAAAGACATAGATCTTGTTTTGCTGGGCACCGCGGCGCATGGTTTCCACATGGCTGATAAACCGGTTGGAAAAGAGTCGGTCGGCGAAAAACGGGCGTTCGGTATCCGAGACAAAGAGTTTGTCGGAATCGTAACTCGTATATTGGATCGACTCGGGATCGTCCGGATATTCGTCTTCCCCTTCTTCCACATAGTTTTTCACCATATCGTGAAAGGTCTGAAAGACATTGCGGATCACCAGGCCCGGCCGCGTCACCAGGACCCGAAGAAATTCCTCAAAGGGAATCGGGTCCAACTGGCCCACGTCGTTCATGCTCAGATCGAGAATTTTCAGGGCTTTTGCGAATTTTTTCATGTTAAAAATCCTTTTCCGGAAAATCCTGAAAAAAATGCTATAGTGCTGAGCGCTTTTCTACACACTGTGGCCTAATCTCAATTAATTTTAGTCCGCGACAATTTTCGGTCCCGCATGGTGTAGACCACCCGCTCCCATTTTATTTCCGTGGCCGGCTGGGCCTCCTGGGCGGCCGCCTTTGCAGCCATCAGGGAAGCCGGGTCCGACGGTGGCGAAACCGACACCACGTCGCTGGTCTCGAGCTTGACCGGTCCGCCCCATAAATATTCGATCCCCATCATGGTGTTTGCGATGTAGTCCTTCACCAGGGGTTTTTCTTCGAAATGGTGATAGAGGTACAATTCTGCGTTTTGACTTTTCTTTTGGTCCACTGTGATATGCGGAGGATGGTACAGGCCGTCGATGATCATTTGCCGGTAATCGTCCCCATTTTTGCTCTTGATATAATATTCCCAGACCATCTTGGCCCTATTCAAGCGACGGTCTGCGACAAACAGCTTGTATTTATTGACAAAGTCCTGATCTACGAACGTGTTGATGAACATGAAATCGTTGTAGTTTCGGCGCAGGTTGAAAATAAAGGATTCACCCTCGCCGGTGTCATGGTCGAATTCGTCGCGCCGGCGGACATCTTTCAATTGCTTGAATTCAAGGGAATATTTCCCCTTATCCGCCACATCCGCCAGGTATTGAAACATCCGCATACCCACGGCATAGGGGTTTAACCCCACCCGGGGCATGGAGGTCACACCGGCGTGAACCCGCGCAAAATCGACTTCATGGCCGCTGATGCGATCATCCTGCAAAAACAGCCGTTCATGCCAATAGCTGGCCCAGCCTTCGTTCAGGATTTTGGTGCGAATCTGGGGCTGGAAATACAGGGCGGTTTTTCGAACCACCTGCAGGACCTGTTTCATCCACCGGTTTGGCTCGCGGCCAAGAAATTCGCTGTGCTGCTGGAGAAATTCCACGGGATCGACATGTCTGACGGGTTTCCGGGCACGCGATTTTTTGAACAATTCCTCGAATTCCGGATATTTTCGTTCCACATCGGCGAAAAAGGTCTTGTGGGCGGCCGCACCATCATTTTTCACGCAGTCGTTGTAGCGGTCGATCTCATTGATGTATTGGGTCATCCGGACCTTTTTGATGGCCTGTAAAAACACGTCAAAATAGTAATCGAGGCGTCGGGTGGCCATGGTGGCCGGCTTATGGTTCAACCGGGACAGCTCCCGGTAATATCCCACCAGGTTGTCTATCCCCCGGGCGAACTCAATTACATAGTCCACCCATCGGCCCTTTTCCGACCGGAGCCTGGCAATCAGTCTCTTGTCGGACAGGGCTTGACCGGTAAAATCATAATCCCAGGTGTGGCGGAAAAACAGGTTGTTCTGGAAAAAATCGATGTGCGCCAGAACGTGGTAGAATATCATGACATTGAGCCAGTCGGGGTTGTTGTCGTTGTAAAACGAGATGGCCGGCCGGGTGTTGATGACGGTTTCGTAAGGGTTCCCGGGATATAACTCGTATTTTCCCTTCTCCCGGAGCACCTCCACGTCATGAACCCAGTAGTCGTAGAGGGTGGGAATCATGGCCTTGGGAGACAGCTCGATCAGGTCCCGGTTCGATACGATATACTCCAGGGATTCGTCCTGGAACTGCAGCCCGGCCGCTCTGGCCCGTTGCTTGCAGCCCTCCATGATCTTTTTGGTATGTTGGTCGATAAGTTCCATTAGGATATCAGCTTTTTGATCCCCTCGATCATTCTCGGTTCATCCGAATCTTCAGCCATCGCATCCAATCGAATCAGATCCGGCTTGTTTTCCAGAAGCCCGGATTTTTTCATATACCGCTCCACTTCCGAGCTTCGCGATCCGCTGTAGGCGTGCTGGGCAACGGTGATGCCCACCCGGGCGGCATAGGTGAGCATCTTTTCGATTTCCGGAATCGCTTCCTTTCCTTCCGTGTCCCAGTCGTCCCCGTCGGTGCCGTGAAACACGTAGATATTGTAATCGGCGGCCAGATTTTCCGTTTCCACCACCTTGTTGACAAATTTAAACGCCGATGACACCTGGGTGCCGCCGGCAACTTTTGAGTTGTAATACGTATAAAAATCATCCACTTCAGTGGCTTCCGTATCATGCAGGACAAAGCGGGTTTCCACCTGCCGGGCGTATTGGTACAACAGCCAGCTGTAGACCAGAACATGCTGGGTTACGATCAAATCGGTGGCCTTGCCGGCCATGGAGCCCGAATAGTCGCGCAAGAAAAAAACCATGGCCTGGGATTCATAATCCATTTCCCGGGATAAAATCCGGTAAATCATATTGGCCGGGGCGATGAGAAACCTGGTGGGGTCAATATTGCTCACATCGGGTATGTTGCCCAGGGTGATATTGGTTTCCACGATCTTTCGCAAGGTGGCCTTCTTGTCCAGCAGCTGGCCGAAACCCTGATTGCGGTCGGTCAGATCGTAGGTGTAGCGGGTCAGGGATCGTTTCTTTCCCTTGTCCTTCAGGTTCGGCAATTCAAATTTCTCGGTGAGGATTTTGCCCAGATCATAGGCACTCGATTCCATCTCGTGAGCGCCCCCCTCCCCCTGGCCCGGACCCTGGTCGCCCGGCATGTCCGGCTGGCGGACCGGCTGCTCGCCGATCACCTCGCCTTCTTCCCCTTCGCCGGCGCCGCCCGAGGGCTGGCCTTCGGTGGGTGAGAGGGTGGTATCGTGTATGAATTTTTCCTCCACCGTGGTGGGAACCACAACCACCTTGTCCTTGCCGCCCCGGCCGGGTTTGATGAGTCGACCCACCCGGATTTTCTTGGGAAAGCCGTCCTTTTCCCGATTGCGATCGCGCTCCAATAGGTCATCGATGGATTGCAGGCAGGTGGTGTAAGGGATTTGCGGGGGGGTCAGGCCCTGGAGCGAGAACAAATCGTTGTACGCATACACACTTGAAGGCGGCGGGGTGTCGCCCGGCCCGGTGTCTGATTCGATGTTTGGTTCGATATTTGGTCCGATATTTGGTTCGATATTTGGTCCGACACCTGATTTTAGATTTGAGGGGGCGCCCATGGGCGGATGGGTGAGCGGTCCGGCCAGCTCGCGCTGCATGATTATTTCCTGCTCGGTGCTAATGCCGGACTGTTTGATCATTTCAAATAAGCGGCGCAGATCATCCTTCATGGGCTTATTCCCTTCAGCTCGCGGAGGGGTCACGAAGGCACGAAGGGGTCAAATCTTTATTCTTGACAAATGTCAGGTCTTCACCCCTTTGAACCCCCTCGAACCCCCTCTATTTCTCGTCTTCCTGGGTGCAGAAATATTCGATGGTTTTCTGCGCGCAGGTGTTGCAGTATCTCAGTTTATTAAGCATGGTATCGACCATGCGATCATAGAGCTTCTGGTTTTCCTCGTTGGTTCGGTTGGCCAGGGCGCCGATGAGGCTGCCGGCGCCGGCAATGTCTGATTTGAGCCGAACATCGGTGACGGCTTTGACC
>JAFDDL010000400.1 GCA_019310865.1 Deltaproteobacteria bacterium
CGGACGATCCCAGGTTCAACCCCGCTAATAATTGGTCTAGCACAACCCTCTCAACCACTTTCAAGCGCCCGGACGCATTGAGTTGTTCGCCCAGCTGGGTGGTCAGCACCATGGAAAATCCATCCCTTTCCGATAGTCTACCCTTTTCTTGGAAATCCACGAACGAAATCACCATGGGACGGGAGGTCCAGGTGTCCTTTTGCGACGTTGGCATTGCCTGCTGTTTGCGAAAACGCTCCGAGAGCTCCTTGACCAGCTGGTCCACCTGTCTTCGTTTTTCTGTGTTATTTTGTAAATCAATCATCTGCTGGGCCTTTCGGGCCAGCACCGATGCGAATGTGTCAGAGCTATCCAGGTTGAGGGCCTCTTGGTATGCGCCCAGGGCCTTTTCCCAATTGCCTTCTTTTTCGAAGGTCATCCCTTTGTTGGATGTGGCTTCGATATAATACGGGTCCACCATCACGGCATGTTCATAAAGCTGGCGAGCCTGATCAAATTTACCGAGGTTCGCGTAAAATCGACCGAACTGATTCAATGCGGTGGCTTTCTGGTAGGGTTCGGCCTCATCATTTTCAACCGCCTTTCGATATTCGACCTCGGCCTCGTCCTTTTTATTCTGGTTGTAGAGAATATCCGCTTTGATAAGATGGGCATAGGATCTTTCCGGCGCCTTTTCCGTTACCTCTGCGGCTGTTTTCAATGCCTTTTCGGTCTCACCTCTTTTAGCGTATACGACGCTGAGGCCTTCCTTACCCAGTATTTCCCCGTCACCTGTTTCTCTAGAGACCTTTCGGAATATTTCCTCTGCTCCCAAAAGGTTTCCTTCCTTTATTTCCGCATATCCCTTAAGGGCTTTGACCTTGACATTATCAGGATTTTTTTCGATGATCCGGTCACTGATGGCTTTGGCCAAAAGTGTCTTTTTACGTTGCAGGGTCCTTTCCGCCAACCGCACCAGCATGATTTCGGTGGTTTTTCCACCCCCCTGAAAATAGTCAATGGCTTTCAAATCCGGGCCAATAATACAGATTGTGGGTAAAATCATCCGGGCTTGATAAAGATCGCTGACATGGCCCGGGTCCAGCAGAACCGGTAAGGTCGGGTGATTATGAACAACGAATTGACCAGTCGCTTCCCGCGCGGAAGTGGTAATCCCCCATACAGTTAAATCCATACCCTTATATTGTCTAGCCAAATTGTCCAGACCCAGAAAGCCTTCTTGACTTGGCCGGGATTCCGCATCAAAAAAATAGAGTATAATCATCGGATGAGCCGTCAGCTTAGACAGTTCATAGTTTGTTCCCGACATATCTTTAAGTGAAAAGGTCGGAGCAGGTTGGGCGGGCAGAATCTGGTTAGAAAACCCGATACCTGCTGTATCGGATCCCTTTTTTACAACTCGGAAATCTCCCGCGCATGGATTGGTGTTTGTCAAGGTCAGCACAGAAACGATTAACATGCATTTGAAAAATCCTGATATGCGTTGCATCACATCCCTCCCTAATAATAAGGCAATTTGCATTTTGAAACAATACATTACTCCCTCGGTACAAGCCGAACATAAAGTGGCATTTCTCCTCGTTTAATGAGCCGGACCTGGGCTTCCCATTCATAATAATTCGGCAGACTGATACGCACTTCATATTTCCCCCGGTCAAGGTCAAGTTTCAAAGGGGTACTGCCTTTGAGCTCACCTGCCAGAAAAACCTGCGCCCCGTCCGGGTTGCTGGTGACATTCAGGGTCGTCGGCAAAGGGGCCTGCTCATCACGGTGGTTTTCTATCCAGATCAATCCGGCTGCCGTTAAGCATATTACCGCAACGATGGTTGATATTACGTGTACCAGTCGTAATTTTTTATTTCCAGTGTCATCGGGTCTATTTATCGTCGTTTTTTCCAATCAGGATGCCTTTTGAATTTCGTAACGGCCGAATTTCATAATGGGCTGCTCTCTTTTAAAAATCCGGTAATCGTTTCTAGCGGAATCAAAAATCCCATTGTGGTTGTTCTCCGGTATCTACCCTTTACCATGGCCACCAAATTGCCCTGAGCATCCAAAACCGGGCTGCCGCTGCTGCCTGGGTGGATTTGTATATTCGCTTGCCACAGGGGCAGATTGTCCACTAGCCGCGGCGGCCCAGTGATGGTGCCGGCATAGATCGTACCCCGCATATTTTTCGGACACCCCACGGTAAAGATGTTTTCGCCCATCCCCAGAAGATTCCGCCCCTCTCTCAGCGATATCACCTTATCTGACTTAGTTTCCATATGAACCAGTGCAATGTCTTGGTGCTTGTCCCGTAGAAGCACTCGTCCTTGAACCTGCCGACCGTCGTATAGGGTAACGATTAAATTCGATGTATTGTTCAGCTCATGGGCTGTGCAGAGAATAAGGCCGCCAGGATCCACAATAAACCCTGAAATTTGGGTGTCCTTTTTCGCCAAGTTGGCTTGGATGCAGACCACAGCCTCGGCTTTGGACAAAACCGCCACCGGAATTCGTTGATTAACGTCCAGCTGTGCTTCCATCGGCTGAGTGGGGGGAGTAAGATACGATGAGAGGTAGTCCCACAATTCTTGCTGAAAGGCGGTTGGATCTTCGCCGGAGATCTTAGCCGTAATGTGGCAAGCCAGGGGTGAATGGGGAGTTATCTCAATTTCCACGTATCTCTTTTCACGTGTCGCCAGTAACTTTATTCCACTGGCTGCCTGACTTTCCTGGCGGATCGCGTACCCTGAGAGCCTCAACCAGCTTGATACGACGTCCTTCATTTCGACCACTGGCCTTGGGAACCATTTTTCCAGCGCATCGCCGTCTCCTGAAATCGCTGAAACCGGTGGCAAAAGACCCCAAAAAAGGAGGATAATATAGCAGGTGGTTGTTTGCGGTTTCATTGTTTCCTGTTCACCACGACGATTGAACGGTTCAGGTCCAACCAAGTGGTTGTATGGAGCATGGTGTTCCCCTGGGGCTTTTTTTACTACTCGGTCCGATGAGTGTTCATATATTCCTGTGCGGCCACTTGAAGAAAAGTCGAGCGCTTCAAGCCAACTTCTACCCGGAAGGCTTCAATTTCCTGCAGTAAACTGTTGGGGAACGAAACATTGAAACGCTTTGTCTCTTCGTAGCTTCTTAAAATTTTATCATCCACCGGAACGGGAATAACCTGTGCGTCGGGATTGATTGCTTCAAGATCACGTTTTGGTGTTTTTGGATGCACGATGGTTTCAGGAACCGACAAACAGCCTGCCAAAGCATCCACTGCATTTTCAAACGCTTCATCCCAGTTGTCGCCGAACGTTTCGCATACCTCGACATCGGGCACCGACACCGTTACGTATCCGCCCGGATCTTCCCGGAATACGCCGTAATAGAACTTTGCCATCATAGTCTCCTTTTTATTTTAAAATCCGTTTCAACTCTTCTGTTTTCCTGCCGTCTCTTTTGCTCGACCAGTTCCTCAATTTTGACATAAATATAATGTGTATTTACACACTTGTCAAGCACAAAATGTATATTTACACATTTTTATTAAAATAGAGGCTGTTTCCCCGGATCTCAGGTGATTATCTAGGATTTTAGAAAAATGGGGGAAGAAAACACTGGTCTCGGCCATTACGCCCGATATGGTCCTCACCTACCTGGTGGACCAGAAAGATCAGCGATCCGCGAATGCTTTTTATTGAACAAATCCAACGAAATTTTGCCCAAAAAGGCCAAAATTGGTTTGACATACATGTCGATTCGTGATGTATAATTGCGTTTATGACATCAAAAGTAAGTTCTTGATTTATTTGATCAACAGCATTTGATGAGTATGATGGAAACCAAAAAGAAAACAGATCTATCAGATGAGGTCAAACTCGATAATCATGCGATGGAGGAACTTCAATTTGAAAAGCTCCTTTCCGAGCTTTTCGCCTCTTTCGTCAATATTCAGGATAGTGAATTCGATGACAAAATCAATTACGCACTCCAGCGTATCGTGCAGGTTTTTGAAATCGATCGATGTCACTTGGCGCAATACAGATACGATACAAAAGAATATGTGATCACTCACTCATGGGTAGACGAAGGACTTCCAATTTTTAAAATAGGCATTACCTCCAGCCCCGCGGACATCCCCTGGATTTACAGCAACTTTGCATATCAACAGAGAATCTTTAAGTTCAATCGCATAGATGATTTGCCTGATGAAGCTGAGGTAGACAAAAGGTTCTTTCGTAAAATTGGAGCGAAATCGTTCTTAATTTTCCCAATAATGGAGAACAAATTGCCTATTGGTGCATTTGCCATGGATCAAGTTCGATTTGAACGGACCTGGACCCCTGAATTTGTCGACCTGGACCCCTGAATTTGTCCAACTTCTTAGTAGAGTTGCCGAAGTACTGCTGAACGTCTTATTGAAAAAGCGTTCCGAGGAAAAACTGAAACGAGCTTTTCTGGAAATAAAACAACTTAAGGACCAGCTTGAGAGTGAACGGAACTACCTTCTGGAAGAGATCCAATTGGAGCATAACTTTGAAAATATTATCGGTCAAAGTCAGCCGCTCCAATACGCACTTTTAAAAGTTGAGCAGGTTGCGCCAACGGATACTACAGCGCTCATCCTGGGTGAAACCGGGACGGGAAAAGAGCTCCTATCCCGCGCTATTCACGACAAAAGTCGGCGAAAGGAGCGCCCTCTGATCAAAGTAAACTGCGCCAGCTTGAGTTCAAATCTTATTGAAAGCGAATTGTTCGGTCATGAAAAAGGCGCTTTCACCGGAGCCCACTCCAAAAGAAAGGGACGATTTGAACTGGCGGACGGTGCCACCCTTTTCCTCGATGAGATAGGCGAACTGCCGCTGGAAACACAAAGCAAACTGCTGAGAGTTTTGCAGGAGGGTGAGTTTGAACGAATGGGCAGTTCTCACACGATCAAGGTCGATGTCCGGATTATTGCGGCAACCAACCGTAATCTTGCGGAAGAGGTTAAAGCCGGCAGATTTCGAAAAGATCTCTGGTATCGCCTGAATGTTTTTCCGATTACGGCCCCCCCCCTTTGTCAGTGCTGGGAGGATATCCCGCTCATTGCCAATTCGCTGCTGAAAAAATTCTGCAAGAAAATAGGAAAACAGATCGAAAGCATCTCGGATAGTACGATGAAAACCCTTGAAGAGTATTCCTGGCCTGGTAATATCAGGGAACTGGAAAATGTCATTGAACGGGCCGTCATTAGCTCTTCAAGCCATGTACTTCGGCTGGCGGAAAAACTCGAAAAAAATCAAACAGAACTATTATCTGAGGGCAGGAAAAAAACCATGCATGAAATGGAACGTGATTATATCATTGAAATACTCGAAGAGACAAAATGGAAAATTGGAGGAAAGAAAGGCGCTGCAGATATTCTGAACCTCCCAACGAGTACCCTGCGAGCCCGCGTGAAAAAATTAGGCATTATGCGACCATAGGGCCAATACCGAATTTCCGCGAGCTTCCAGCTATTCCTTCAGGTTGATACCATATATGACGCCACAAGCCAAATATGGCGTTTCCCGCATTTTTTCATTTTTACCCCATATATCCTAACTATTCCCGCATACTCCTTGCTGTAAGCACTCTGACTCATCTCTGAAACGACCCATCACGGTTGGCATGTAATATGCAGTTTAAATTAAGAAAAAACACATGGCAATCTTGGCCGCAAAAAAAGCAACCTTTTAAACAAATACCAAGAAAGGGGTCAACTTTGAAATTCAATAAGGAACATATCAAACGTTTCATGGAAAAATACTTTATAGCTTACAGTACCATAGCTCAGGATCCTGAAAATAACTATCAAATGTCGGACTATTATGCACCGAATTTAATTGTGACAATTTATACGGGAGAAGTAGTAGAAAACAATTTTCAAGAATTTCTTTTATCATCTTCATCTCATCAGAGCATTCAGGAGACCTTGACTCCGGAGCATTTTATTATTGATGAGGCCCATGGCATGGTCGCTGTTTTGCTTAAAGGGGTGCTGGCCAAAAAGGCAACAGGGAAAGTGATCCGGGAGATGGGGTTTTCCGCCCACTATCAGCTGACAACCGATGGCAATGGTGCTCATAAAATAGTCCATCTATGGATTTTTGCTCAGTATGCGCCGGATGAAGAAAAAAGTATTTTCGAGATGTACATGGAAGAGATGATGGGTGGGCAAAAGGGCGAATCTGAGTAGGGAACGCGGTTGTGATGAACGAGTGATGGAAGCCGGATAGATCAATAGTATGGATTCCAGCGCTGCCTGCCCACTGCGCGTAGGATGATATTGATACAGAGCGACCAGGCGATCCGGAGCTGGTCGAACGATAGATATTCTCATAGATAGGATTATCAGATGGGACAGACAGAACATGACAAACTGCCGCAGAATCCGACTGAGGCACAGGGGTTATTGATCAAAGCCGTTTATAGTAAATTCGGACGGGAAGCGTTGCCGTTGATTCGGGATGTTTGTGGTAAACAGGGAACCTTGTTGGGATCCAAGATAAAAAAGAAGCTGCTCGATAATTCGTTATCAACCGTAGCCGCCGCATTTGCCAAGAGTTTTGATCCCTCTGAGACAAAGGTAGTGGCTGTCTCGAATGAGCAGTTTCGGATTCAAGGCACCCGTTGTCCGTTTGGCCTGGAAAATACTTCGCGGGAGCTGTGTGAAGCCGTGATGGCCATTGATTTGGAATATTTTAAGGAGGCGGTCAACGATCGTATTAAACTGGAGATTACCCGGACGGTTGCAGCTGGAGATGAGTGTTGTGATACTATTTATAGTTTGAATGAATAACCGGTTTATGAAGCAGAATGTGATCTAATCCGTTGGAAAAGCTCGACAACTTTTATGCTAGAATGTAATTTATACAAAAAAATCTATATCAAACTGAACAACATATATTTTTTCCTTAATACAGGCCGTGGGCCGCAATTTTTTCTGATGGGGGGAAGCGTCAAATGAGTTTTTCTAAGATGTATCAGCAAAAATCAGTATCAGCAGACAAGGCCGCCCTTGCGGTTAAATCCGGGGACTGGGTGGATTACGGGCATTTTTTAACAACGCCACTCAATTTCGATGCAGCCCTGAGCCGGCGGGCGGGGCAGGTCCGTGACGTAAAAATCCGTACAGCAGGTTTTCTAGGATTGCCCGCCACCGCGGTTTCAGACCCGAAACAGGAGAGTTTTATCTATAACAGCGGGTTTTTTATGGCCGGTGACCGGGGACTCCACGACAAGGGGCTGGCCTACCATATACCGTTGATCTACTATGAGTTTCCCGGATTCAGTGAGCGACACCTACGTTCCGACGTGGGCGTGTTCAGGGCAGCGCCCATGGATGAAAACGGATTCTTCAACTACGGAATATCCAACGACTGTATACGTCGTATGATCGATGCGGCAAA
>JAFDDL010000401.1 GCA_019310865.1 Deltaproteobacteria bacterium
CCACAGACGGCATCGGCACCGGAGGACACCCCCGCCGTTGAGCCGTTTCGTGAAGTACCAAAGGGATGGGAACCCAATGTGCTGGCCATTGCCTGCCATTATTGCGCATTTGCGGCAGCCGATCTGGCCGGTGTGATGCGGCTTTCGTATTCACCCAACGTTAAAATCATCCGGCTGCCCTGCACCGGAAAACTGGATCACGCTTACGTGTTGCGGGCCTTTGAGCGGGGAGTGGACGGCCTGTTTGTGGCCGGGTGACTGGAGGGCCAATGCCATTTCCTGGAAGGAAATCTTAACGCGAAAAAACGGATCATTCATTTAAAAAACCTTTTGCCTCAAGTTAACATCGATCCTGAAAGGCTTGAAATGTTCAACCTCTCAGCAGCAATGGGGCCAAGGTGGGCGGAGATATGCAATGAGTTTGTTGAACGCATCAAACAACTCGGTCCTTCCCCCATCTGGGTTGCTTTGCAAAATGCAGGAAAGGAGTAAATCAGCATGATTGTCGGAGAGCAAAAACCTCTGGAAGAGATATGGGACATGATCAAAGACCATCAGAAGGTCCTGGTCTTTGGTTGCAATACCTGCGTTGCCGTCTGCCAGCAGGGCGGTAACAAAGAGGCGGAGATCCTGGCCTCCCTGCTGCGGATGAAGGCGACCCAGGAAGGGGTGGATATCGAGATCACCCATTCGGGTATTGAGCGCCAGTGTGAACATGAATTTTTTGAAAAGGCCGAGGATGAAATTCAGGAGGCCGAAGCGGTGCTGACCACGGCCTGCGGTATCGGTGTCCAGTTCATGGCGGAAAAATACCCCAAACAGATTTATCCCGGGCTCAATACCACCTTTCTGGGGGCTGTCGAGAAGATGGGCGTCTACACAGAGCGGTGCCAGGCTTGCGGACACTGTGTTCTGGGACAGACCGGCGGCATATGCCCGGTGGCCAGGTGCGCCAAGCGAGTTCTCAACGGTCCCTGCGGTGGTTCCACCAACGGCAAGTGCGAGATCAGCAAGGAGGTGGGCTGTGCCTGGCAGCTTATTATCGACCGGCTCAGTCTCCTGGGCAGGCTGGAAGCCGATTACGAAAAGCTGACGCCCATCAAAGACTGGTCCACCGATAGAGCCGGTGGACCCCGTAAACTGGTCAGAGAGGATCTGGTAAATGAGTAATACGAAGACGCCGAGCAAATTGGAGAAAATTCTTGCCGCCGGGCATTATGCGGTCACCTCCGAATGTGGACCGCCGCGCGGCACCGACCCCCAAGCGATCATTGAAAAAGCCGAACTAATCAAGGACCATGTGGATGCAATCAACATTACCGACAACCAGACTTCGGTTTGTCGGATGTGTTCCCTGTCGGCCTGCATTCGCCTCAAGACCATGGGGCTGGAACCGGTCCTTCAGATGGTTACCCGCGACCGGAACCGGATTGCCCTTCAAAGTGACATACTCGGTGCAGCCTCCTGGGATATTCACAATATCCTATGTCTTTCCGGGGATCATCAGAGTTTCGGAGACCATGCCGGCGGTCAGAATGTTCACGATCTGGATTCCATGCAGCTTCTCCAGACCGTGAGGCGGATGCGTGATGAAGGAAAATTTCTGGGCGGCGACGATATCAAGCGTCCCCCCGAAATGTTTGTGGGGGCGGCAGCCAACCCCTTTGCCGATCCTTACGAGATTCGCTTACCCCGCCTGGCAAAAAAAGTGGCGGCCGGGGCCGAATTTATTCAGACCCAATGCATCTACAACCTGGACAAGTTTGAAGACTGGATGAAACAGGTGGTGGCACGGGGGCTTCATGAGCAGGTTGCCATCCTGGCCGGGCTGACGCCCATGAAATCAGCCGGTATGGCCCGTTACATGAAAAACCGTGTTCCGGGCATGGATGTCCCGGATGAAGTGGTCAAGCGTCTGGCCGGAACCCCCAAGGAAAAACAGGCCGAGGAGGGGATCAAAATCTGTATTGAGTCCATCGAACGGCTCAAGGCGGTTGAAGGTATCAGGGGCTTTCATATCATGGCCATAGAATGGGAAGAGAAGGTGCCGGAAATTGTGGAGGCGACCGGTCTCTATCCCCGGCCCGAAGTGCAGGAGGGATCATGAAGAGCTTTGATGACTTGATAAAAGAAGTCCAGGATCCCGGCCTGTGCCACCGGTGCGGCGGATGCGTTACCTTCTGCACCGCCATTAACTATGCCGCCCTGAAGCTAAGTGGTGAGGGTGTGCCGCAATACGCGGATAAAGACAAATGCATCGAGTGCGGACTTTGCTATTCCATCTGCCCGGAGATTGACGAGATGGAGGAGGAAACCAGAAATGTGGCCGGATGGGTTCCGCCCATGGGCAATATCATCGAAACCTCGGCAGCCAGGGCCGGCGATCCAAAAATCAGAAAGATCGCCACAGACGGCGGGGTGGTAACAGCCCTGCTGGTTCACCTGTTTGACCGGGGCCACATTGATGGTGCCATTGTGACTCACCAGACCGGATCTTTTGAGCGCGAACCGAAATTGGCCACTACGCGACAGGAAATTATCGATGCAGCCGGCTTTTATTTCGATAGCTCCCACGGTATGGACCACTTCGGCCATGATTACTCCACCTACTCTCCGTCCGTTCAAGAATTTCGGCCGATGATGCAAAAGGGCCTGCGGCGGGTGGCAATGGTCGGAACGCCTTGCCAGATCAAGGCGCTGCGTAAGATGGAAGCCATGAGCATCGTGCCGTCGGATTCAATAAAATACACACTGGGTCTGTTTTGTTCCGGAAACTTTCTTTTTGATGCGGCGGAGCGTAATAAGCTGGAGGCCCTTGCCAAGATACAGTGGGACGACGTAAAAAAAATCAACATCAAGGAAACATTGATCATTCATTTGAATTCCGGGGGAAAAAAGACAATCGCCCTGGACAAGATCGATTTCATGAAACGCTATGCCTGCCGATATTGCTTTGATTACGCCTCGGAGTATGCCGACATCTCATTTGGGGGCATCGGCGCCGAAGAGGGCTGGACAACGGTCATGATTCGGTCCCCGCAGGGAAGAGCCATCTTCAGCGATGCGAAAGGAAAGAGCATCGAAGCTTATGACTTCAGTGTCAAAGCCGGCGGTCCCGGCTTAATCCTCGGCAAGGTGAAGGATGCTTCCGAAAGTAAAAAGGCCTACGCCAAGAAGATGCATGATGAGCTTGTGAAGAATCAAAAGTCTTGAAAAAAATTATTATATTGCGTATTTCTTTAAAAGTATAGGAGGTCGTTCATGGCGGAAAAAAAGAGAATTTTGGTGGTTGACGATGAACCTGATTTTGCTTCCATCGTTCAGGGGAATCTGGAAAGGGAAGGGTTCGAGGTGGACGTGGCCTACAACGGGGTGGAAGGGATCGAAAAAGTCAAGGCCAATCCGCCTGATGCCATCGTGCTGGATGTGATGATGCCGGAAAAGGACGGCTACCAGATGTGTGCCGAGCTCAAAGCCGACGAAAAATATGAGGACATTCCAATCTTATTGCTCACGGCGGTGGCTTCTCACGTTAGCTCCACACGGTATTCTCACGCCCAGGGAATGGCCACCGAGGCGGACGACTACCTGCCCAAACCAGCGTCAGCTGCGGATATAACAGAGAGTATCAAAGATTTGCTGGATATGTAAACAAGGTATAGCCACCTGAAAACATTATGAAAGTGTTTTGCATTATCAGTGACGAACGCGCCTACCGATCAAAGTCTCCATTGGTTTTCGCGGAAATTATCAGGCTCTCCGGTATTCAGGGCGCCTATGTGCCTTTCAAGGTAGCGCCCCACCAACTGGGGCAGGCTGTGGACTCGATCCGAGTGCTTAATATCGCGGGTGTAACCGTGACGGTTCCGTACAAGGAATCGATTATGCCGTATATTGATACCTTTTCCGAGGGGGCCAATATGATCGGCGCCATTAACACCATTGTGCGTCACGGAGATCAATTAAAGGGCTACAACACCAACGCCATCGGTTTCATGGATGCCTTGAAAGACATGGATTACGATGTGGCCGGGAAAAGGGCCCTGGTGGTGGGCAATGGTGGTATCGCCAAAGCGGTGGTTTTTATTTTAAACTGGCTGCTGGCGGATACAATCCACATCGCGGGACGCAATCCGGAGAAGACCGATGCGATTGTGGATCGGATCGGTGGTGCGCCCATCGGATTTGACACACTGGCGGATAAGCCCATCGCTGCTGATCTCATTGTCAATGCCACATCGGTTTCGGATGTCGAGGAATCACCGGAGATGGCCCAGCTGGTTGCCAATCTGAAGGTGCCTGATTGTGAACTTCTGGTTGATATGAACTACGGCCGAGT
>JAFDDL010000402.1 GCA_019310865.1 Deltaproteobacteria bacterium
GGCCTTAGGATCGGGAACTCAATAACTTGAACGATATTGATCGTCTATAGGCCCGTCTTCTGCGTTGCGTTAAAGCCCACATACGTAAAGTATGCGACCTTTAACGCGCCTTGAATACGAACCAGGTAAGCGAAGACTCCGATATCCTTCGCAATCTTCGTCCAATTTATTAAGTTCACGATCCTTAGCAAAGTTGACGGTTATCAATTCACTTGCCGAACTTTTCCTTCCCAATAAGGAGCTCGAAGGTCCTTTTTAAGGATTTTTCCGGCACCGGAGAGGGGCATGGCGTCGACGACCGCCATGGAGCGGGGGTCCGGAATCCCGATGACCGCCGCCTGCGACACGGCCGGGTGAGTCGAAATCGCACTTTCCACTTCAGCGGAAAAGACATTTTCACCTCCCGAGATGATCATATCCTTGGCCCGGTCGCAGATAAAAATATACCCGTCCTCGTCCATATAGGCGATGTCCCCTGTCTTGACCCAGCCCTCCACCAGGGTGTCGGCCGTCTGATCGGGTTTGTTCCAGTATCCCGTCATAACATTCGGGCCGGTCGCCCAGATTTCACCGGCGGTTCCCCGTGGGAGTTCACAACCGTCCGGATCCGCAATTTTTACACGGACACCGGCCACAGCACGACCGGCTGACCGCAACCGAGCGTTGTCCGTTTCCAGCACGTGATCTTCCGGCCCCAACAGGCTGATCACCGGCGCCATTTCCGTCTGGCCGTACCCCTGGAAAAAATTCACATCCGGCAGCTTTGCCATGCATCGTTTCAGAAGGGCCTCCGGCATGGGAGACGCCGCGTAGAACAGGGTCCTCAAACTTGATATATTTGTCGTGTTGAAGGTCGGCTCTTCCAAAAGCATGCTGATCATCGTCGGGACGAGAATGACAATGGAGACCTGATGCGCTTCGATGGCCTTTAACACGGCACCGGCATTGAAGGCATCGACAAAAAAATGAGCCCCCCCGCAAATGGTGGTAAACAGGGAGGCAACCGTATCCGCGATATGAAACATGGGGGCGGCGTGAAGATTTCGGATGGGTTGCCGGTCGTTCATTTCCACCGCGATGATGAGGGCACTGGCCCAAAGTGCCATGTGGGACAACATTACCCCCTTGGGAAACCCTGTTGTGCCCCCCGTATAATAGATGCCGGCCAAATCTTCGCGGCGTCTCGGTATCGGCTCATTGAACCGCCCCTGTCCAATCATATGTTCAACGGGCAAAAGCCCTTCCGGGGCGTTGTCTTCACCGATAAATATGCTCGTGTGAATTCGACCGAATCGATCCGTGACGTCGCGCCCCATCTCGGCGAAGGCATCGTCAACGAACAGCACGGAAATACCGGCATCCCTGACACAATAAAGATTTTCCTCCATCGACCATCGAATATTCATGGGAACGGCGATGGCTCCCGCCCATAAGATCGCATAGAAGGCTTCCATGTATCTGTCACTGTTGAGGGCGAGAATGCCTACCCGTTCTCCGGACGAGACACCGCCGGACGTTAATCCGTCCGATAGACGCGCCACCCGGTCGACGAATTCCCGCCAGGTTCTGCGGCGACCTTTAAATACAGTGGCTTCAAAGTTACCATACGCTTGAGCGTTCCGTTGGATCGAATTTACCAGTAACATGATACCTCCTCCCAGAATTCAACCGGTTGGCATCGAACATCTTAAAATAATTCTTAATTAAAGCTGCTCCCTCAATTTTTCGGGAAGATTCCCGACCCGGCGTTGAATTACCTCTCCTGATCGCCTTATCAGCTTCCCCGGCCTGATGCAACGCCTGCCCGGACATGTCAACAACCACTGACAGCCCTTGTGCTTACCGCGTATCTCAAATAGTATGATGAGCGGCTATTTACCGCATATGAGATTTCGGGAGCCACAGCCAAGCCCTACCGGGTTCGCCCTGAAATGATACAATAACTGGGAGCTGTAAGGAAGACGGTCGTTGAAACGACTGAATTCTCAAAAGGTTGACGCTAAAAAAACAGCATCCGGTGGAAAGGAGCGGTATCATGATAAAAAACAAGATTTATATCTATTTCATAATCGGCGCCATTCTGATCCTTTCGGGAGATAAGGTTGCCGGTGCGGCTGTATTTATGAAAGACGGCAACAGTTTTATCGTGGATCGATATGGGGAAAAATGGGATGTGACCCAGGCAAAAAGTTTGGGATTCGAACCCAAGGGCTTCCAGTACGGCATCGGACGAAATGCAATCCTGCCGTTGGATGGCAAGTCATTGAGCGGAAAAACCGAAAAAACGTCCAATCGGTTGCGGGTAATCGGTGTGGCAAACGATGATGAGGCCCACGGCTATTCGGTTCGAAAATTGGTGCGCCATGAAATTGCCAACACGACACTCGGATCTACAAAAATCGCAGCCGCGTACTGACCGCTTGTGGATCTGGCGGCTGTGTACAGCCGCGAAATCGACGGTAGAACCCTGACGCTGGCCCCCTCGGGTTGGACATACAACAACACCTTCGTACTTTACGACAAAGAAACGGAAACCCTGTGGTATCCGTTCAAGGATGGGTTGATGGGTATCCAGGGCGTCTATTTCAAAAGATGGCTTCCCCAGATTCCATCGGCGGACACCTCATGGAAAGACTGGGCGGAAAAACATCCCGACACCAAGGTCCTGAAATAAAACCGGTTATTTAACTTGAACCTTAAATCCACCCGAGGCGGACAAGCCTTGATCCTGGAACCTGAAACGGAAGGAAAATGACCATGAACGGTGCGAGTCTCTTTGTGAAATGTCTTGAAACGGAAGGGGTTGAGGTTATTTTCGGTATACCGGGAGAGGAGAATCTGGATTTTCTCGAAGCCCTGCGCAAATCGAATATACGACTCGTTCTCACCCGCCATGAGCAGGCCGCGGGATTCATGGCGGCCACCTATGGGCGGTTGACCGGGAAAACAGGGGTCTGCCTGTCGACCCTTGGCCCGGGAGCAACCAATTTTGTCACAAGCGCATCCTATGCCCTGCTGGGCGGCATGCCGGTTCTGTTCATCACCGGCCAGAAGCCCATCAAAAAAAGCAAGCAGGGCCGCTTTCAAATCATCGATGTGGTCCGGATGATGGAGCCCATTACAAAATTTTCAAAGCAGATCGTCAATGCGGGAACCATCCCGTCTTTAGTTCGCGAAGCATTCAGAACCGCGGAAGATGAAAAGCCGGGCCCGGTTCACCTGGAACTTCCGGAAGATATCGCCGCGGAGCCTGTGGAGGCCGAGCCATATGCCGTTACCGGACAAGCCCAGCCATCCGGTGACAGTGCGGCGATCGAAGCAGCCGTGCAAGTCATTCAGGATGCGAAAAACCCGCTTTTACTGATCGCTTCGGGCGCCAATCGAAAAATGGCCTGCAGCGCCCTGAAAGGTTTTCTGGACACAACCGGCATCTATTTTTTCAGCACCCAGATGGGAAAAGGCGTGGTGGATGAGCGCCATCCCCAGTGCCTGGGTACCGCGGCGCTTTCCGAGCATGACTACATTCACTGCGCCATCAACCGGGCAGATGTGATCATCAACGTCGGACATGATGTGGTGGAAAAGCCGCCCTTTCTCATGACCCGAAATGGCGTCACGGTGATTCACATCAACTACTCCCGCGCCTCGGTGGACGATGTCTATTTTCCCCAGCACGAGGTCATCGGAGATATTGCAGAAACCATCAACCGGTTCACCCAAGTCATCGAGGCACGCAAATGCACCCAATCCGATTATTTTCGACGCATCAAGGCCGAAATAGAGAAAAATGTCTTTGCACAACCGAATACCGAAGACTTTCCCAATACACCCCAGCGGATCGTCAGTGACATTCGGGATGCGGTGTCGAGTGACACCATCCTGTCCCTTGATAACGGCATGTACAAAATCTGGTTTGCACGAAACTTCAAGGCCCACCGATCCAATACCGTTATGCTGGACAACGCCCTGGCCACCATGGGAGCCGGGCTTCCGGCGGCTATCGGCGCCAAAATCGTTTACCCGGACCGAAACGTCGTGGCCGTCTGCGGCGACGGCGGTTTCATGATGAACTCCCAGGAGATCGAAACAGCGATCCGTCTCAACCTCGATCTGGTAATCGTCGTTCTCCGCGATGACGCATACGGCATGATCAAGTGGAAGCAGACCGGGATGGATTATCCAAGTTTCGGCCTCGACTTTACCAATCCCGATTTCGTCAAATACGCTGAAAGCTACGGCGCCAGGGGGTATCGAATCCGGGAAACCGGGCAGCTTCCGGAGCGCTTGAAACGGTGCCTGGAAAGCCCGGGCGTCCATCTATTGGAAGTACCGGTGGATTATTCTGAAAATGAGAAAGTATTGATCGAGGAGCTGAAGAATAAAACCTGTTTGTTATAACCTCAATCTTGTAACAGCAAGAAA
>JAFDDL010000403.1 GCA_019310865.1 Deltaproteobacteria bacterium
ACGTTGAAGTTCACCGGCTCCACTGAGTGGTCATAACCGTCAAGAAAAATCAATCCGGTATTGCCAGGCACAATGTCATTATTATCTATGCTTTAACACATTTATTCCCATTGGACAAGTATGCAATCCAGGGTAATCGCAATTGGTTTACATGTTTATCATCGGGTTTTGGTTACCTGAAAGAGGAGGGCTGTCCGGGTTGACAGAAAACTTATTTTGGCATAAACATACCAAGAAATAGCAGGAACTTATAATATAACCGGATGCGCCTGGGGCATGATGCAGGCTGCAGTGGACGCCATTTTATCATATCACCGGAACCAAGATGAGAAAATCGAACGCCGGACGTTCCCACGAAGGTTTCACCTTGCTCGAGCTACTGGCCGTGGCGATGATCCTGAGTGTCTTAACCGTCATTTCACTCAACCTGTATAATGCCGCGCAGGCCCGAAACAGGAACACCGAAACCCGCAATCGCCTGGCGTTGATCGAAGCCACGATCAAGCAATACTATCGGGCCCATGAAAAACTTCCGGCACCCCCCTTTATCGGTTCCAGCGAGGTGCCCGTTGAAGCCCTGGATTTGGTCCAGAAATATCGGCTGGATGCCTCGGGGCATTTTTTGACCTACAACCCGGGAAATGTAAACAATATTCGAGATATTCTAAACCCGGCCGATGGTATTCTTTACGCCGCCGTGGTCGAAAGCGGCGGCGCTGACCAGAACCCGTTGACGGACCCGGACAATCAGTCCACCTATATCGATCTGACGGCAGAGGCCAAAGATATTTGCCGCAAAAAACTCATGATTCTTCAGGAAAAGGTGGCGGCCTACGATGCCCTGTTCGCCGGAATCGACAACAATGGTAATGAAATTGTGGATGATATAGCGGATACAGGCGCGGCTGTCGTGTTGACCGGACCGGCACCGACACCCAATTACAACACATGCCCGCCGACCAACAGCGTTGATAACGACCCCACGGACGGGCTGCCGACCCTGGATGCCATCGAGGCCGGCGCCGGCCTGATCAATTATGACTGCGTTATGCCCCTCATCGATCATATGATCTCACTTTATGGTCTACCAAACGGTGTAGACGGCGGCTTCGATCTGGACCCCTGGAATCGGAAATTTAAATGGGGATATGAGGGCGCGACGCGTGATGACGGTACGTTGATGGAAACCACCGATCGTCGATACCATCGATTTTATTCCAGCGGCCCGGCAGATGATGACATTATGGATGACATCGTTTTCGGTGGGTAGGAGGAGGAAAAAGCCATGGCTCACCTGATGGGGGATAAGAGAGCCTTTACCCTGCTTGAAATCGTTGCGGCTCTGGGGATCGTAATGGTGATATTTTTATTCGTCTCCCAGATGACCCATTTCTTTCAGGGACAGGGCGACGTCACCGACACGCAGGATCGTGTGACGGAGATCGCTGCAAAAGCCCGGGCGTACTATTCGAGCCACGGCGAATTGCCGCTTTCCGCCACCGGTAACGGGGTTCCGTTTGGACCCGCCGGCCTGGATATTAATCCCAAAATGCGTTTTGACGGCTGGCAGCGGCCGCTGCGCTATTTCACACATCTCAATGACGATACGGACGGGCGCCCGGGAGAGATACAAATCGATCCGCTTTCCAGCGGTGCACCGATTGGGGCGCCGGTGGCCATGGTGGTGATTCCCGCAGCAAGCCGCACGCTGATGGACGCCATCGAATTTAACGGACGGCGGGTGGCCGGACTCATCATCAGCAGCGGTCCGGATCAGGTTTTTGACTATACGCAAACCGTCGGATATCCGGATGTATTTGAGTTAAATACGGGCAGCGATGACATGATCGTTGCCATCGATCTGACGGTGGAAGCCACCCACATTGCGCTGGCTGAACTCAAGGCCCTCAATGAAATCGCAAACGCCTTTGAAGATCGCTATGTGGGCGTGGACAACGATGGGGATAATCCGCCCATCTACGATGAGGCCGGTTGCCGGGGAATCCCTTACGGATTTAACCCCGTTCCCTTCGGCGGCGTTCCGGTTCCCTTTACCGACTGTGATGAATTAACCATTCCCCGAACATTTACCATTTTCCCACCCGGAACCAATATCGACATCAGCTGCGGGAGCCCGACGCTGGACTACATGAAGGCCCATTTTTGCCCTGAGCCGTGGGGCACCGCCGGCGGCTGTCCGCCGGGTTACTTTATACCGGATCGGCCTGCGGTGCCCTATGTGGACGACCCCAACGATCCGGGTAACGCCTGTCCGGGAACCGACCGGTCGGCCCAGACGGTGGACTATGCCCGAATTCCCTTTACCCGCGGTGCGCCGGCGCCCACTGATTGTCACTGGGGTCTGGTGCAGACCCTATACGGAGACGCCGTCGCGCCGGAACCAAACGAGACCGATTCGCATCAGGCTCGCGCCTTTATCTTCTGCCTGTTCAGTCTCAGCCCCGAGGCCATTGTAGATCCCTGGCTCAACGGATATGTCTGGGGATGTGGCGCCACGCAAACCCGAGACGCGGACGGTACGGTCTACGGCGGATGCCAATACATCTATCCCATCGGCGATCCCCATTACCACCGGTTCTTTTCTGCCGGTCCCAACGGACGGCCCTATCTATTGGAGCAGGTTCAGACACCCCCGGATGAACCCGATGACATCACCTACTGAAACCCAGTTGAGAACCGGTCACCATGACACTTGAAGTCCAATCACTGAGCAAGCGATATCCCGGCAAAGACGGCGCGGTGAACGCGTTGAAAAATCTCGATCTGCAGGTTCGGCCCGGTGAAATCTTCGGATTATTGGGCCCCAACGGAGCCGGCAAGACCACTGCAGTCAAACTGATCATGGGCTTTTTACAACCTTCCGACGGGGAAATTCGGCTGGGGGGAAAACCACTCAAACCTTCTGAGCCTCGCGACCAAATTGGCTACCTGCCGGAAAGCTTTCGCCCCAATCCCAACCTGAGCGTAACGGAATACTTGCGCTTTCAATGCCGGTTGGCCCATCGAAACAGCGCGCCGAAGGAAAAAACGGTGGATGAACTATTGGAAATGGTAGAGATGAAACGGTTTGCCAAGCGTCGCATTTCCAGTCTTTCCAAAGGGATGGGCCAGCGGTTGGGGCTGGCCCAGGCATTTGCGGGCGATCCGACCGTTTTAATTCTCGATGAGCCCACCTCCGGGCTGGATCCCCTGGGCAAGGGGGACGTAATTCAACTGCTTCTGGACATGAAGGCAGCCGGCAAAACCATTTTTTTCTGTTCCCACATCCTTTCCGAAGTTGAACGACTCTGCGATCGGATCGGCATTCTCAACAATGGCGAGTTGAAATTCATGGGCACGGTTGAAGCCTTTTATGCAAAATGGAACGTTAACGATTTGGAACTGGCATTCAGACAGGAGGTTTTGTGCGGGCAATCTTCACCATCGGCAACATCACCCTGAAAGAGAGTCTTCGCAGCCGGATTTTTTACGGCATGCTGATTTTTCTGATATTTTTCCTGCTCTTTTGTGTTTATATCAGTTCGCTTTCCCTGGGCAATGTCGCCCGAGTCATTGAAAACATCGGCATGCTGGGAATCACCCTGTCATGCCTGCTGGTGACCATCCTCTTCGGATTATACGCCCTGTACCAGGAAAAAGAACGAAACGAGCTGTATGTGATCATCAATCGAATCCCCCGGTCCCATTACCTGCTGGGGCGTTTTCTGGGGGCAAGCACCATCGTGATTATCTTCAGCATGCTCATGGGGACCGGTGTCTTTGTCCTCACCTGGATCGTGGGACAAAAAGTGGCGCCGGGGTTGTTTCTGGCCGTTTTCATGGACGCAATGGAATTTACACTGTTGATCGCTTTTGGGTTGCTGTTTTACACACTGGGTCTGGCCTTTACTTTGAATGCATTTTTAAGCATCGCGGTTTTTATCCTGGGCCACTCCTTTGATGAGGCCATCTTGAGCTTTATCGGCTTGGGCAAGTTCGGCAGTCCGGGCCATAAACTGTTCGTTGAAATCATGTCATACCTGTTTCCCAATTTTGACATGTTCAATTTTCGACTCGATATTGTTCACGGCGTCCCGATTGCGCTGAACCGGCTGGTTTTTACGGGCGCCTATTGGCTGCTGTATGTGTCGGCGATCTTGGCCCTGAGCACCATTGTGATGAATCGAAAAGACGTTTAAGCATGAAAAAAAGCATTGTTATCGCCCTGGGCTGTTGGCTGGCAGCTGTATCGATCAACTACTTATGCCGAACCCAGTATCCGTTGGCAGTCAAAGAGGAGGTCCGGTTCGTCCCCC
>JAFDDL010000404.1 GCA_019310865.1 Deltaproteobacteria bacterium
ATCTTCAGGGGTAAAGATTTTCAGCTCCTTATTTGGGCTGTTGATGGCTGCTGATATGGTTTTCTCAGCCTGCCCGACATCAGAAAACCGGTCGTTTTCACCATGAACCACCAGCAACGGGCAGGTGATCTTTTCAGCAACACCTTCAAGGGTCATGGTCATGGCAATTTTTACCGCCTCCTGTGGATCGGTTTTTCCAAACATCCACGCCAACTGAAAGGCCAGTCCAGTAGTCTCGGATTCTCCGCTGGCAATTCGGGATGCAAATCCGCCAAACTCCCATGCGGCTGCCCAGGCCACGCAGCATTTGAAACGTTTTTCAAATGCCGCCGAACGCGGCGCGTGGTATCCGCCCAGGCTGAGGCCCATCACGCCAATTCTTTTTAAATCCACATCGGCACGGCCCTCAAGGTAATCCACACAAGCACCCGCCGGTATTTCACTTTCGGGTATCATGTAATTATCCCGTAGTCGAAGCGATTCTCCAGCTCCAGGATTATCGAAAATCAGAAGAGAGATCCCTCGGTTTCGAAGTTCGAAACCGGTTGAAAAATAAAGCATCTCCTTGATGCTGTCGCCACCATTAAAAAAGACCATGCATGGCGCCGGCCCGTCAGACACCGCTGGGATAAATATTCCCGGCAACGAAACGTCACCATAAGGAATTTCGACCCGCTTTACAGGATCACCCCGCAGTTCGGTTCCCCGGTTCCAGGTGTCAAGCGCATTATTATAGGCCTCAAGTTTTCGAGGATCCAGGTTGGTAATATGCCGCTCAGCGAGCATGTAATATTGGCTGGCGCTGATTAATTTGCGGCCGGCGCTCAATTCCCGGCCGGCATCGAGGTCCTGGCCCGCTTGACGCTGTAAACGCTTGGCCAGCGTATTCCATCCCTCGTACCATGCTTCTTGAACCCCGGGATCTTCCGGCTCCAGGGCCATTTCCTTCATACTTTTGCAGACTTCATCGATTTCGTGAATATTGCAGCCCAGAAGCAGAGCAATGGCCACCGATTGGCTCCAACCATAGTTGTCGGGAAAATATTCAAACATATCTAAAGGCTCCTCTCTCTCTATCTTGCTAAGCAACTGTCGTTTGCCAACCCCGTGATGGGGGTGGCCAGGTGGGGTAAAGCGACCAATTTGTTTATTGTGGACGTTGTAAAGCGCTTTACAATACTTGTAAAATAGTTTACATTGTTTGTCAAGCACTTTACATATATTTTTTTCTGATATATATTGGATGTGGCTTTTCTGGTATATTGGATGTAAGTTTAAGATTACTATTCTCAAAGGAAAACGCGTGACCAGCCAAATGAAAGCAAAAATAAAAGCCCTTCGCGGCGAACTTGACAGCCAGAATGCCGATAACGGAATAGGCTCCAAAACCATGATCGGGCTTGCCGTCTCCGCCATCGAGCGGGCCATCAACAAGGAACTGAAAAAAAAATGGGGATTGACTCACGCCGAGTACATCGTGCTCCACGCCCTGATCGACCATGGCGGGAGCATCACCCTGTCCCAGTTGACCAGCAAGGTCCTGTTCACCAGGCAGGCCATTGCCATGACGGCACGGGCCCTTGAAAAACGGGGGTTGATTGCCCGGGAGGCGGTCAAAAACGACCGTCGAAAAATCCGGCTGACCTTGACCGAAGCGGGCTTTGAGTTTATCAAAAGCATTCTGCTTTCACCCCAGCGAAAGGGATTTCACGAAACCCTGGTATCGTATCTTACCGAAGACGAAGTCAATTCGATGCTTGTCATCTTCGACAAAATGGTCAAGGGACTCAAGCGAAAGAAACTGTTTAATTGAAGGAGGCGCCCATGGCTCAATGGAAAATCACCCCCCTGGTGTACGGTACCATTGACGTGACCAAGGGGCTCGTCACAACCGGGCTGGATGCGGATTTGCCCCACAAAGGCGTCTACCTGGGGTTCTACTTGACGAACGGTACCCAAAAGGTCCTTGTGGACACGGGTATCAACGAAAAGTACATCGTGGATGGCAAGGCATGGGGCGGCTTACCGGCCGAAGGTGGTGAAGCACATGTCCTGAAGTCTTTGGATGAAGCCGGCGTCTCTGCGAAAGCAATCGACACCGTCCTGTATACCCACCTGCATAATGACCATGCGGGCAATTGCCACCTGTTTCCCAAAGCTGTCCATATTTTTCAGGATGCCGAATGGAAGGAACTTCTCGATCCCCTCCCCTCAATGAAAATCCGCAGGGATTATGACCCCGAAACGATCGGTGTGCTCAGCGAAATGAATTGCCGGCGAGTGTCAACTGATGTGGAAATCTTCGACGGCATTCGCCTGATTCAAACGCCGGGGCATACGGCCGGCAGCCAGAGCCTGCTGGTTTCAACAGTGGATGGGGTCTATGTCCTTGTGGGCGACACCCTACCCACATTGCCCAATGCCTTTCCGAAAATGACGCAATGGACGCAACTAGACGGAAGTGTGCTATCCATCACACCGGCACCTCGAGAATGGGGACCGGCCATACCATCCGGAATTATTTACGATCACTATGCCTGGTACCGTTCGGTTTACCAAATCCACGCGTTGCTTCGGGGCCCGGAATTTCTGTTACCGGGACATGAGGTGTCGTTGGTAGGAAAAACCTTCGGTTAACCCTATTCCCCCCACCAGGTGGGTTTGGCGTCGCCTTTCAGGTAATCGCCTTGTGATGTTACGAAAATCCGGTTGTCCATTTTGGGATCATAGTCGCCTTTAAGTTTATCCAGCATCCAATCTGCTGCCGTGGCGACAACTTCAAAGGCGATTCGCCCCAATGAATGAAATTCATCCTCATACAGCCGGATCTCTTTGGGACAATCGAGCCTGTCGAAAAAAGCAATCGTGACTTCAAAGGGGCACATGATATCATGCTCGCCATTTAACAAAAGGGTGGGGCAGTGTATATCATGGGCCATCTCCATCACGTTCATTCGCTGTGCCAGCTGGTCGAATGTTTCCTTGTCTGTGCACCCGGTAACATGCATGAAATTAGCCGTGAGCCCCGGCGGCGCTTCGGGCAAAACCCGTGTCGGCGGCACATAAGAGCCCATGGACGCACACAGGGCCTTGACCCGTTTGTCGCGAGCGGCCAGGCGGTAGCCGTTGTAAGCGCCCCAGCTGACACCGTAGACAACTATTTTCTCGGCATCCACCTCGTCCCGGCCTGCCAGGTGGTCGATCATCGCCCCACCGGCTCTTTCGAAGTTGTCCAAGGTTGCCTTCAGGCCACCAAGGCCCGTCTCACCTTGGCCGGGGCTGTCCAGGCATAGGGCTGCCATACCGCGCGGCACGTATTCATTCTGGGCGGTGGTGTGAAGATCTTCCTTGTATATATCAAGCCCCGGCACCAAAATGGCGCAGGGCACCTGGTGCGCATTTTCGGGCAAGTGAAGCACACCGTAAAGGTTTTTGCCTTCAAAGGGAATGATAATCCGCTCGATGGGCGTCAAATTGTATTGCATCACCTTTTCGTAGCATCGAATCGTTTTGGCATGGAAGGCAGCCTTACGCGGATTATCACCAAACAACGAGTGAATAACCCGGCCATACATGAGGCCGGCACGCAGGTACAATCCTTTGGCGCTTAACTGGAAACCGCTTTTTTCAGCATGGCGGGCACGGTTTTCCACCTCGGATGCGGTGGTGGCCCACGCCTTGGCAAAGGCTGAGGCCCGTTTCACCCTTGAAAAGACCCGTGCCAGGTCCATGTGGTCGTGCCCATACTGTTCCAGACAGCCTTGCACGTCCGGAAACAGCGCATCCATCCCACCCAGGCCTACGAGCGTATCGGCAATCCAGCCCTGGCCGCGTGTGATTGACGTCATATTTCACCTCTCTTTAGTTATTATCAAACACCTTTCGGGTCTCCCCCGAGAACCTCCGCCACCCAATCGGCAATATACTCAACGCCCAGCCGGTTGTTATCCGCCTGGCAATGCTCCACACCGCCGTCTTCTCGGGTAAAGGTTTTCATGGTGCGGTTCGGGCTATTCACTGCTTCTTCCAAGGTTCGCTCAGCGTGCCAATCCGGGGTCATGCGATCGTTCTCGGCATGAACCACCAGCAAGGGGCAGGTAATCCGGTCAAGAATTCCCTTTAACGTCATCTTTTTCCCAATCGCTACGGCTTCTTCCACGGTATCGGTGCCAAAAATCAGCATCAATTGATGGGCGCCTGTGAGGTCTTTTTTCGTTCTTCCAGCTGCAATCATCTCTGCCAGAGGCCCGAATTCATAGCAAGCCCCCCAGGCCACGCAGCATTTGAGGCGGTTTTCAAAGGCAGCTGCCCGCGG
>JAFDDL010000405.1 GCA_019310865.1 Deltaproteobacteria bacterium
CGAGGCGCCTTCGAGAATAACGAGACCGCATTGAATGACCGTAGAGAAAAAGGGACTCGGAAAGGCGGCCTTTCCCAACTCTTCCATGATGATCAACAGGTCCATGAACGACGGGTCATCAAACCCGCCGTATTCCTCCGGAAGATAGACCAGCGTCCATCCCAGTTCCGCCATTTTCGCCCACTTCTTCTTACTGTATCCTTCCTCGCTCTCTTCGATTTCCTTTATAAATTCATAGGGGCATTCCTTGGCTAAAAATTCCGCTACAAACTGTCGATGGACTATTTGATCTGATGTAAATCCAAGATCCATTTTATTCTCCCTCTGATACTTGACGTGCGTCTGCACGGTTTTGTGCAACTATTTGAACCGTGGTAATCCCAAACCTACCCAGGCAATAAGGTTACGCTGTATCTCGCTGCTGCCGGCCGCGATGTTGTTACCGGGAGCGAACATGTGGTGGCTGAGCATGGAACCTAACGGAGCCCATTTCGAATCAAACACTTGGCCGTACAAACCCATGATTTCAGTTGCAAATTCATACATTCGTTGATTCAATTCAGTTGTGAAGAGCTTGCCTTCCGACGGCAGGGTCGCGGCCATGGCCAGCCCCCCCTGCTCCTGGAGCCAGAGAATCTTTTGGGACAACGCGGTTCCCGCTTCCAGATCTGCAAACAGCCCGGCAATTTTTCGGCGGATGACGGGATTTTCCGATAAAAATTTGCCGTCCCGCTTTGTTGTTTTTACATAATCGATGATTCGCTGAAGGGTGATTTTTCCGAAAACAAACCGTTCCAGTCCGGACCGTTCAAAGTTCATTGTCTGTCGCGTGAGTTCCCATCCGCCGTGCTCCGGCCCGATCCGGTCTCGTTCATGCACTCTGACATCCTTGAAAAACACCTCATTATATACATGGGCATTGTCCATATACAAGATGGGGCGAACTTCAATACCCGGGTCGTCCATACTCAACACAAAAACCGAAAGTCCTTTGCTCCGTTGGGAGTCCGGATCGGTCCGGGCAAGCAGAAACATTCGATCCGCCCGATGGGCCAAAGACGTCCAAATTTTCTGTCCGTTGACGACATAGTGTTCCCCATCCTTTATGGCCAGGGTCGTTAAAGACGCCAGATCGGATCCGGCATCCGGCTCGCTCCACCCCTGGCAATAGAAGACTTCCCCCTTGGCGATGGGGGGGAGCAGTCGCTGTTTCTGCTCTTGTGTTCCACCGATCAACAGGGTCGGCGCCAGCATGCCCAAACCGAAAGTATCCATCCCCGGCGCGTCATAAACAGCCCGGACCTCGTTGAATATGGCCTGGTCCATCATGGATGCTTCGATCCCACCGTATTCTTTCGGCCAGGGCCGGGACAGGTAACCCTTCTCTCCCATCCTTTTGGCCATGTAGCGAGCAAAGACGGTTCCCTCGTCCGTCATAAACGCGCCTTCAATCCCGGTCAGCGGTACACCGGGCGGGGCGTTTTTCATCTCTTCTTCAAAAAAATCTTCAAACTCCTTTTTTATGGCCATCTGGTCTTCTGTTAGCCGGTAATCCATCAACTTACCCCCCGTATGATGTTACAAACAATGGTGATCTTAAACTTTTTCGACTCAATTCCAATATACTTCCTTCAAATGACGTTTTATAAGTTTACCAGTGGGTGTTCGGGGAAGATCTTCCTTAAAATCGATGCTCACAGGAGCTTTTATTTTAGAAAGGTGCTTTCGGCAAAAGGCAATCAATTCCGCTTCAAGATCCGGGCCGGCATCGGCCATGTTTTTCGGTTGAACAACACCCTTGACTTCCTCCCCGAAATCGTCATTCGGGACTCCAAACACCGCCACGTCCATCACCTTTGGATGGTTGATCAGAACATTTTCCGCCTCCTGGGGATAGATGTTGACGCCGCCGGAAATAATCATGTCCGCCTTGCGGTCTGTCAGGTAGAGGTAGCCGTCTTTGTCGACGTAGCCGATATCCCCCATGGTTGTCCATCCACTGGAAGACCTGGATCCGGCCGTTTTTTCCGGATCGTTGTAATACTCGAAGGGGTTTCCATCCGAGAAGTAGATATTGCCGACCGCGCCCGGCGGCAGTTCGTTTTCACCATCGTCGAGAATATGGATTTTCCCGATAACGGCTCTGCCCACGGAACCTCTATGTGCAAGCCACTCTTCAGCGCTGATCATGGTGGCGCCGTTTCCTTCGGTGCCGCCGTAGTATTCGCTAAAAACGGGCCCCCACCAATCGATCATCTGTTCTTTGACAGGGATTGCAATGGGCGCCGCCCCGTGAATCGCAACCTTCATGCTGGACATATCGTAGCACCGTCTTTCCGCTTCGGGCAACTTGAGCATGCGCACAAACATGGTCGGTACCCACTGGGAGTGGGTGACACCATATTTTTCAATTAAGGATAGCGTCTCGGCGGCGTCGAATCGCTCCATAACAATCAGCGTTCCGCCGTATCGGTGCACCATCATGGCATAGCGCAATGGGGCGGCATGGTACAAGGGCGCCGGTGAGAGATAGACCATGTCGGCGCTGTATTCATAATAATCAAACAATGCCAGAATAGAAGCATCAATCTCGCCGACAGCGTCATCATCGTCTTCCAGATCCCACGCCACAATCCCCTTTGGCCGTCCCGTGGTGCCGGAAGAGTAGAGCATGTCGGCCCCTTCTTTTTCATCCGCAAGCGGTGTTTCGGGGCACCGTTCCACAAGGCTTTCATAGGCGCTGTATCCCTCAGCGGTATCATCCACCATGATCCAGTGCTGAACATTGGGGATCCGATCGATTAACATGCCGGCGACATTGCCCATGGCATGGGATGTGAGCAATACCTTCGCGTTGCAGTCGTTTATGATGTACTCGACCTCATCGGACGTCAAGTGTCGGCTGATTGCCGTGTAGTAGAGCCCGGACCGTTGGGCGGCCCAGATAATTTCCAGAAACCGAACATTGTTTTCCATGAAAATCGCAATATGGTCTCCGGTCGTCAGTCCGAATTTACGGAAAAGATGGGCACAACGATTGGCGCGCTTTTCAAGTTGTGCATAGGTGACCACCTTGCCGCTTCCGGCCATGATGTAAGCCGGTTTCTCGGGTGTTTTTTCTGCGTAGGTTCTGGGAAAATACATTTAGGATTCCTCCAATTATCCATCATATGCCGCATGAGAAGACTTGGGATTGGCGCCGGGCACCTCAAATTTAACAGCGGGCGGCTTGAGCAGAAAGGCACAGATAAATCCGCTCAACAACACCACGCCCACGATCATGAATGCCAGGTCATAGCTGCCCGTTTTGTCCACGATATTGCCGGCGAGAAATGGTATAATGGCGGTGCCGGCCACACCGATTGGCCCAATTATCGCATTGATTTTGGGGAAAGATTCCGGGCCATAGTAGTTGCCCTCCAGGGCCGGCAGCAAGACGCCGATGGCGCCATAGGAAAACCCGAAAACAGATCCCGCCGCCATGAGAAGCCACAGGCTGGGGGCTTTCCACAATCCGAAAAACATGAGCAGCATCATAAACAACGCCCCGCTTATGATCCATCGGGGTTCGATGCGATCGCCAAGGGCCCCCATGGGCAAACCGGCGATACCGGAAAACAATATGGTAACACTCATAACCGATGCGGCCTGAATCGATGTAAATCCGATATCCGTAAAATGCAGCACGCCATGGGTGGTGATGAGGATCAAAGCTTGCATAAAACCGATGGACACAAAAGCGATGAGCCAGATAACAGGCGTTTTCAAAATCTCTTTAAAGGGCCAATCTACAGATGTCCGATAGGTCTTGGGTGCTCTCGTTTTTTCTTCAGCGGTTGATTTACTATCGGCCGGATCGACACCGTCCGGAAACTGGCCGACGTCTTCGGGTTTTTCAACCAGGAAAAAGGACAGGATAAATGCAATGGCGCCGGCGCCGGCCACGGCAGACCACCCGGCTCGCCACGATCCGATCGCCTCGATAAGCCATGTGCACAGCGGCTGGGAGATAAACCCGCCAACGGCAAGGCCCGTGGACAATATTCCGATCACCGTTGCCCGCCGGATGCTGAACCAGAGCATGGCATTGGAATATACGGGGATATAGCCGCCGAATAAAAAGCCAAAGGGCGCCATAATTCCAAAAATCAGGGTCCACATCCAAACTTCAGTAACAATCGTAACCACCAGGATCATCGAGACCATGAGGCCCACCAACCCGAACCGGACGGTCATTTTATTACCGAACCTTTTTATTGACAGGGCCGCAACAGGCGTCAGCGCCCCCATCATGATGATCATG
>JAFDDL010000406.1 GCA_019310865.1 Deltaproteobacteria bacterium
GTTACCGTTGGCTTTAGCTTTGCAATACCCTTTTTTCTGGGTGCCATTGCAGAAAAGGATCATTCCGGGCGTCTCCTTAACTTTGGGGGCCTCCTGATATTTCTGGGCTCTTTTTTGGGACCGACTTTGGCGAGCTTTTGTGTCGACAGGGGTAGCTACATCGTGCTGATGCTTGGGGGGATTGGGCTTTTAATATTATCTTTTTTCTTAGTGTTGCTTTCAAACCTGGGTATATTTCGACGTGAGCGTGGAACGGTTGAAGCCTAAGGGCTCGCGCTTATGGAAAACGTACTTAAAGACCGGAGAAATCGATGAAACATGCAAGGAAAGTGGCATTAATAGCAGGCGGATTAAGGGACATAGGTGTCGCTGCAGCCAGAATACTGGCTAAAGATGGCTCGGTTGTGCTGACGTGCGATTCGGAAAAGTCAACTGTTGAAGCGGCTAAAGAGACGCTTTGTCAAGAAAATATCGAGGTTCAAGCGTATGCAACGAATATGGAAAGCTCCCGGGATGTGGCCAAACTGATATCAGAGATTGTCAATATTAACGAAAGAATTGATACCCTTATCATAATTGCCGACAAGGCCCCCCAGGGACCATTATCATTGCATAATGAACATTTATTGGTCCGCGGATTGGCTCAAAATATAAATGCTGCATATTTTTTATGTGAACACACGGCAAAAGTCATGGAAAAAAATAACGATGGCGGCAGCATTGTTATCATTTGCAATAGCCTCAGTGATGCAGATGAATGTAATGAAGAGCGTTCGATAATCGGGGAGATGAGTTTGGGTGCGCTTGAGCACATGACAAAGTCGATGGCTTGCCAATGGGGACCGAAAAAGATTCGAGTCAATGCGATATGCGGACAACTTAAGAACCCTCATCGCCGTTTGCCGCCAATACCATTGCGAAGGACCGCCACAGCGCATGAGGTGGCAGCAGTTGCCGCTTTTCTGGCCGGCGGCAAGGCATCGTTTATTACCGGAACTATTATTCCCGTTGACGGCGGTTTGGGGGGGATCAGATAATGGGGTTATTTGAAGGGAAAATTGTATTGGTCAGCGGCGGAACACGCGGCATTGGATTCGCTGCTGCAAAAAAGTTTGCACACGAGGGAGCGACAGTTGCAGTTTGTGGCCGCAATCGACAACACGTTGATCAGGCTGCGGCAGACTTGAGAATGATAAGCGCGTCATCCACCGGAATGAAATGCGATGTGTCTAATCCGGAAGAAATTGATGCGATGTTTACGCAATTGGTCGATCAGTATAAACGTCTGGATATCTGTCTGGTCACTGCAGGGATTTGCGAGTGGCGAGAGACGGATGAGATTTCTGTAAATGACTTTAATCGAACGATGGATATCAATGCTCGCGGTCTATTTCTGGTTACTCGACATGCTGGAAAAATGATGAAAAAGCAAGGAAGTGGAAGTATTATCCTGAATGGGTCGATTTCCGGATTTATGGCAGATCCACAGGGTGGACTGATTGCCTACGAAGCGAGCAAAGGAGCGGTGCACCTTCTCACAAAATCGTTTGCCGCTGAATATGGTCCCTTTGGTGTGAGGGTGAATGGAATCGCACCTGGCTGGATTTCCACGGATATGAATGCCCAGGTGAGAGCCGATGCGGATATGATGAAAGAAATTTTGAATCTCATTCCACTCGGCCGGTTTGGTGAACCTGAAGAGGTGGCTGAGCTTGCTGCTTTCCTTGCCAGTGAGGACGCCTCTTTTGTAAACGGCGCTATTGTTTCTATCGATGGTGGAAACTTGAGTATATAAATCACTTGAATCGTGATGGTTGAAAAATAAGGTTAAATCATGCGAATAGCCACGGATACCGGCGGTACTTTTACGGATCTTGTATTAGAGGACAATTCAGGGGCGATTCGGTTGTTCAAAGCCCCAACAACCCCAAGCGATCCCGTTAATGGTATATTAAATGCAGTTGGAATTGCTGCTGAAAATTTGGGTTTACCCTTGGGTGAGTTTCTGGAAAAAGTAGATACGTTTATCCATGGCACCACCCATGCGCTTAATGCAATCATTACCGGCAACACGGCAAAGACTGCATTTTTAACCACAAATGGGCACCCTGACATCCTCGTACTTCGCGAAGGGGGGCGAATTGAACCCTTTAATTACAGCATCCCGTTTCCCAAACCTTTCATTCCGCGCAATTTAACCTATGAAGTGCCTGAGCGTATCAATTCGCAGGGAAAGATTCTGGAAGCCTTGGATGAAGGGACTGTCTTAAGCATTATCCAAGCGTTGAAAAATAAAGAGGTGGAAGCTGTCGCTGTTAGCCTGCTCTGGTCCGTGGTAAATCCCGTGCATGAACTTATCATTGGGAAACTGCTCTCAACCCATATGGCCGGTGTACCCTTTACGCTCTCTCACTTACTAAATCCAATTTTAAGGGAGTACCGCCGTGCCTCTTCAACGGCAATTGACGCCTCTCTCAAGCCAATCATGTCCAAATATCTTGAAAGCCTGTCGCTTCGGTTGAAAAACGCCGGATTTGTTGGCCGTCTGTTAATGTTGACTTCCAAGGGCGGGGTCATAGAGATTCAGGAGCTGGCGCGTAAACCCATTCATTGCATCGGTTCAGGACCTGCCATGGCGCCGATTGGTGGGAAACATTTCGCTAAAATTGATGCAGCCGATACCTCTGCTGTTATTGTCGACAGCGGCGGAACGACTTGTGACGTCAGTTTGGTGCGGCAGGGTTCGATAAGTACAACCACTGAAACATGGATAGGTGAACCGCTTCGGGGGCACCTGACCGGATTTCCGTCAGTGGCTGTAAAAAGCGTCGGGGCAGGTGGCGGAAGCATCGCCTGGGTGGATGAAGGGGGATTGCTGCGTGTCGGCCCAAAGAGCGCTGGTGCGGATCCGGGCCCGGCATGTTATGGGAGAAATGGTACCGAACCGACGGTAACGGATGCATGTCTGGTTCTTGGCTATTTGGATCCGGAATTTTTTTTATCAGGAAAGATGAAAATTATTATCGCGGAGGCAAAAAAGGCGATAAAAGAGAAGGTATGCGATCCGTTAAATATGGATATGTTGACAGCCGCCTCTGCGATTTTGAGACTGGCCACGGAAAATATGGTAAGTGCCATCGAAGCCATTACAATTCATCAAGGAATCGATCCCAGAACCGCAACACTTGTCGGCGCCGGCGGCGCAGCAGGCTTCAATATAGATGCAATTGCTAAGCGGCTCGGTTGTCGAAAGGCCATAATACCGTTAGCGGGCGCTACTTTTTCTGCCTTGGGAGCGCTTATTTCAGATTTGCATACGGATTATAAAGTCGTTTACCATACGACCTCTGAAAATTTTGATTATGAAGGCGTAAATCGCGTTCTTGCGGAGCTTGAACAAAAATGCCGGGTTTTTATCGATGGGCCCGGTTTTGGTTCAAAACAGAGCGGGGTCGAATTTTTTGCCCAAACGCGATACAAGGGACAGATTTGGGAGCTTGACGTACCGCTGCCCGGCAATCGACTCGATAGCGTTGATTTGCTTGATAGAATTCGCCGAGATTTTGACCGAATACATACGGAAATTTTTTCATACTCCGATCCCGATTCGGAGCTTCAATTCTTGAGCTGGCAGGCCGTTGCGCGTTGCGTGTTAACCGGTTCCGAAATCGGAACGGTTTGCATCGATGCAACAGTCGAAAGCCCGACTCACGATTCCAGAAACGTCTATTTTGACGGCATGGGAATTCTGAGTACACCGGTGGTCATGTCTTCCCATATGACGGATGGCCAACACCTTACCGGGCCTTTAATCATTGAATCCCCTTTTACCAGCATTGTAATCAATCCGGGAACATCGGTTACCAAAACAAAAAGCGGGAGCATTTTAATAACTTGATACTATTTATTTTTTTATTAGATGAGATTTCAAAATGAGCGCTACCAACGGATTAGACCCGGTTACCTTAGCAGTTTTGAGCAAGCGATTCGACACCATTACGACGAAAATGGCCAATACGCTTCTTCGTACGGGACGTTCCAGCGTTATAAATCTTGCCAGGGATTTTTCCACAAGTATTGTCACATCGGAATGTGAATTACTGACAGGTGCGGAATCCTTGCCTATCCATTGTTTGAGTGGAGCGGATCTCATGGCACGGACCATGTTGGACATGCATCCCGACATAAAAAAGGGAGATGCGTTTCTTCATAATTCGCCTTATCATGGTTGCTCGCATCCGGCCGATCATACCATTCTGGTGCCGGTGATGGATGAGCAAGGAATCCATCGTTTTACGGTT
>JAFDDL010000407.1 GCA_019310865.1 Deltaproteobacteria bacterium
TTCACGGTTGGACAAAAAATCTATATTGAAGACGGGCCCCGCCGTGGTGATTGGGAGGTTGTGGGTGTTACAGGCCAAAAAGTGACATTACGCTGCCCCATTTCCAAGCGGGAATTTGAATGGAAACGTTTTTGCTATTTTATGGAAGAAACCACTGACAGTCCCTGGCCGCACCCCGATGAATAGAAGTGGTTGGGTATTGACAAAAAAAGGATGGCACCATGAGTGACATGGATAATCGGGCTAAGGATTCCCAAAGTGAAACCATACTCGAGACGTTGATGGCTACGATTAAAAAACTATCCGAATCCGAACAGGAATATCTCCTATATGTGATTCAAGATTGGATTAAAGACAAACGAAAATATCCACGAGTCGATTATAGCGCCGATGTCGTTTATTCCGACGACGCGCGCCTGGCCCAGGGGTTTATCGTAAACATCAGTCCCGGTGGGCTTTACATAGAACCGGATAGCCCCTTTACCGTGGGAAAACGGCTTACATTGACGTTTGAACACCCAAAAGATCAGACCCAGATCAAAGTGGCGGGTGAAATCGTACGGAGTGATCAAAAAGGTATCGGGGTAAGATTTTACGAGACCATTAAGAATATTTTTTAATACCTGAACTTCTCCTGCCACCAACAACGCAGACCCTTGTTTTTGTTGGATCTACCTGTCCACGACAAAGACGATTTGGTGATATTGGCAAGTGCCTTATAATTTCAGGTAGTTAACTTGGTGAAACCCCAAGCCCGTTCGTTCAACATTTGACCACGACTTTAAAAAGGTGAGAGCTGTTGCGCGAGCCCTAAGGCGGCAGGTCAACCACTTTACCGACCCGGTCAAACTTCAGTCCCATGGGCGTATCCTTCGTTTATCTTTCCTTGCCGATTTGAGCCTTAAGGGCATCCATCATCATTGAGTTGACATCATGGTGAAACAGTGCATTATCCAGTGAAGAAATGCTATCCCATTTTTCCATGATCTCCTCCGGCGTGGGCATCTTGGAGAACGTGGTGCCGGGGCCCGTGACGATGTTTGACCGACTATAGTAGCCGGCAAAGGCGTTGATGTAAAGACCGGTGTCCTCGCATTGCTGCGAACACAGATACAAAACCGCCGGAGTGACGTATTCCGACTTGAAGTTTTTGAACATATCGCCCGGCATGACGTCCTCGCTGAGTCGGGTGAGGGCGCTGGGAAGAATCATGTTGACCTTGATGTTGTACTTGGCCCCTTCCAGTTTTACTACGTTTGTAAAGCCGGCAATACCCATCTTGGCCGATCCGTAGTTTGCCTGACCGAAGTTGCCAAGAACACCGGCCACAGAGCCGGTGTTCACGATTCGGCCGTAACCGTTTTGCTTCATGTTGATAAACGCAGGCCGTGTGACACAATAGGTGCCTCTCAGGTGCACATTCATCACGGCATCCCAGTTTTCCGCTTTCATCTTCACCAGGGTCATGTCCCGGAGGATGCCCGCGTTGTTGATCAGGATGTCCACCTTGCCGAAATGGTCGATGGCGGTCTTGACGATATTCTCACCGCCCGATACGGTGGCCACATTGTCATAATTGGCCGCAGCCTCTCCCCCGAGGGCCTCTATCTCTTGGACCACCTGGTCTGCCGGTGATGAAGAGCCTTTACCGGCGCCGTCTCGGGCCCCACCCAAATCGTTGACCACTACCTTGGCGCCGCGTTTGGCCAGCTCAACGGCATATTGTTTTCCCAGCCCTGCGCCGGCGCCGGTGATGATTGCCACTCGTCCTGTAAAATCAATTGCTGTCATTTTTTCTCCTTTTCCTAACTCCGAAAATGAAATCTTGCCCCTTTACCGTCTTCATGTGGATGGCCTCTTCGGGGCAGGTGATCTGACAGAGGCCGCATCCCATAGATTTTTCCCCGCTTTCCCCGGCTGTGAATGACGAATCGCAATATTATAAGCAAAAGTGGTGCCAAGAGAAAATCAATCAACATTTCAGCATATAATGAATATTTGAATGAATAAGGGGCCAAACAAGCATCAATATATTGATTGATATATCAAAATATTGATGATAATCAATGCCATGTCGTCGGAAATCATCGAAGATGCAAAGATATTAGACAGGTACTATATCCTCACACGATACCCCAATGGTGTTCCAGTTGGAAAAATATATCTCTATGTCCGAACCACTATCATTGTCACATCAAGAAAGGCAACCCCACGTACGTGGCTGTCTGGGAAGTTATTGTCAAGCATCCAACATGGTCGACCCCAATTTAGCGGGTTGATAACACGTATATTTTGTGTTACACGCATTTAAGGTGCGATTTCAAATGTGGGGGTCCGATATGAAACAGAATATTACCTTGAGTATGGAAAAGGAATTGATCCAAAAGGCCAGAATTCTTGCCGTCCAACGACAAACTTCCGTCAGCAACATGCTGAGTCAAGAGTTGAAACGGATGGTTGAAAAGGCGGCACAGTATGAATCTGCAAAGAGAAAGGCGTTTGCTTGCCTTGAAAGCGGATTTTCCCTGGGAAATGCTAAGGTAAATCGTGAGGTGCTGCATGAACGAAAAAGTGTTCGTTGATACGAATATCCTGGTATATGCTCATGACCGGGATGCCGGAAAAAAGCACATCAAAGCCCAAGAACTTATCCGGTCGTTGTGGCATAGCGGCAATGTCGCCATCAGCACCCAAGTCCTTCAGGAGTTTTACCTGACGCTGCGGCGAAAGATGTCCAATCAAATAACAATTTCTCAAGCAAGAGGCGCCGTGGAAAATTATTTCGCTTGGGAAGTCGTTAAGAACAATTGCTACTCCATTCTCAAAGCTTCAGAAATTGAAGAGCGATATCAACTATCGTTTTGGGATTCTCTCATCATTGCAGCCGCTGCCGATGCAGGTTCGGCTTATATTTGGACCGAAGATCTAAATCACGGGCAGTTGATCGAGGGGATGAGGATTGAAAACCCCCTGAAATAGGAGAAATGGGTGACCCTAAATCCTAAACCCTCTATCTGTAATCTGCCAGATCCGTGCACGTTTGTTACGGCCCTTCAATATGGGCACAGCCATGCGCTGAAGCTGTACGACAGCACGGACTTTTTCCGGGTACGGCAACGCAGCAAGCCTGTGCCGCCGGTCGCGCTTTGCCAAAAAAAGTTTTGCAACTTCAGCATTTATTTGCTCATGCGCTGCCATGCGTCCTCCAATCCGTGGCTTTTCAGTAACCCGGATAAATATTTCATATCAAGAGACGCTTCTTCCCGAAACAAACGTACGCGATCCCTGTCCTTGTCCCTGCTTGTTTGAAGACAAATTGCCAACAGGTGTTCGGCGCGCAGAACACGCGTCCGGGTGTTTTCGTAAGGTATGTCGCGAGCCTCTGCAAGCGCTTCTTCAAGTAATGAATTGTATGCAGGAAGGAACCAAACAGGAACGCCTTCAATGTCCACACATTCGCCTTCCTCCTTATAACCTTTCACACGAAGAGCTTCATACAAAGGCGTAAGGGTCAGTAAAGCACCTTTTTGTGGTAGAATGACGAATACATCAAGGTCAAAAGTCAAGACCGGCTCAATATAAAATGTAGCACCCATTGCACCCCCGATGGCATATTTTCCAAGCACGCCATTATCTTCAAGGGAATTGAGTACCTGAAGCGTTCTTTCCATGCTTTTGAACTCTCTTTATTACATAATAACCCGGTGTTTTTCTGCTATTATCAATGTTAATATGACAAAACCGGTGCAAATTCAACAATTTAATTCACCCGGTTTCGTGGCAAGGGACCACTGGTTTGGGGTTTTTCGCTTTCTTTTTAGAAATCGGTCTTTTACTTTGATATACGCACGCTCCACCCGGATGACCGCGACGGGTGAGTGTGATGATCCTTCAACAAAGGGATTTTAATAACTTCCACCGATAAGCAAACCTCTCTTATAATAGAGCCAATTTCAAAACAATCATCTACCAGGCGGAATCCACATGGGGATAAGATAGGATTTTTTTATCAGCCGTCAGAATTGTACAATGGTTTAAGCGAGCTGTGGCGGTGATGATACGATCGGCCGGATCGGCATGAAATACACCCGGTAAGGAATATGCCTCTTCCATTATTTCAAGACTGATGTTTTCAACCATCCAGGCATTCAGATCTGAATAATATCTAAACCACTTTTTCCAATGCCGATCAATGGTTATACGCCGCATTTCAACTGCACAGGCAAGTTCCGCGATACTAATGCCCGAAACATATATTTCAGATTCATCAGCAGTGAGGAGTTCTTTTGCAGTTGAAA
>JAFDDL010000408.1 GCA_019310865.1 Deltaproteobacteria bacterium
AACGCCGCCAGATGGGATGGATCGGCATATAAAATGTGAAGTTATTTTTGCGCGAGCCCTGAGTAAAATGAAAGATTGTCGAAATAAACAAACTCATTCTACCGTTGACCAACACAATATTTAATGTTATACAGATACAAGCTGGTAAAACAATAAATTTGGAGGTAAAACGGTATGCGAGTTGTAAAAGCATCTGCGAAAGGTCAAATCGTGATCCCCAAAGAAGTTAGAGAGCAACTCGGCATCACACCGGGAAAAAGGATTTTATTGCGGGTGGTTGAGGATCATGCTGAAATTATCCCGCTTCCGGATGACCCCATCAAGACCATACGGGGAATCCTGAAGGGGGGGAAATCTATGGCAAACGCACTCCTGGCGGAAAGAAAAAAGGATAACGAGATCGATGAAAAATATCCTGTTTGATTCCCATGCCATCCTTAAATTTTCACAGAATGAAAAGGGCGCAGATAAAGTTGAACAATTACTCCAATCATCCCAAAAGGGCCGTCTCAAAGCTTACATGAGCGAGATTAACCTGGGAGAGGTTTATTACCAAACCATTAGAAAAATTGGGTTGGAATCTGCAAAAGACTATATGGTGCATTTGGCTCAATTGCCCATCGAGATTGTGCCTCCGACTTCCGAAATCATTCTGAACGCTGCCGAGATCAAAGCGGATTATGCGATTTCTTACGCCGATTGTTTTGCCGTCGCCAGTGCGCTCAAATATTCTGCCACCGTCATTACCGGGGATCCCGAATTTAAAAAGATAGAGCACATCGCTGCCGTGGAATGGGTCTAATTGAATTCAAAAAAATCGCGTAAGTTCTCAATCGCGACAACTCCCCCGCCGCTTCCCAATACAGGTTCCAGCATAATGCCGGCAAAACTTCCCCCCTGTTTTCCTTAAGCAGCTTTTCAGTGGTATCCAGATCGTTGGAGGCGGTAACCAGCATGTCTTTGACCACACCGGAGGGAACGCCTCTGGCTACGTAAGGCCGGAAAACCGAAATTAATATTTATTTGTTGCAGAATAATAAAAATTAAAATAATTGTTGCAATTCTAATTTCGCCATGATACGTTGCCTCTATCCCTGTAATCAATAATTATAGATTATTGATTATTAATTATTCACAGCTTGAAAAATTGTGAGAAGCCTATGAATTCAAAATCTGATGAGCTTGAATTATTGAGTATTTTAAAGTCAGGCTCCCAACGCTACGTGAAAGCGGATGTTCTGGCGGCCACTGCCATGCGTGAGGCCATTATCAAAGGCGCCTTATCACCGGGCCAGGAAATCGATGAAGGATTGATTGCGGAAAACTTGAACTTGAGTCGAACACCCGTGAGACAGGGCCTGGGCATCCTGGAGGCGGAAGGCCTGGTCAAACGGCCCTATCGAAAAGGGGCGATTGTCACCGAGCTATCACCGGATGAGCTGGAAGAATTATACACCATTCGATCTTATATCGAAGGGCTGGCCATTCGCAAAGCTGTCCCCAAATACAAGAAAGATCACATTCAACAGTTAAAAACTTGCTTGAAGACCTTCATCGAAAAAAGCGATGTTGCGAACACCTACCTGGATATGAACAACCGATTTCACATGATGCTCTACGAGCCATGCGAATGGGATCGTCTATTAAATCTGATTACCCAACTGAGAAATGTGTCAAGCCGTTACATGATCGTTGCCCATGGGGTTATCATGAAACATTCGCCGACAAACGCAACCCACCAGGATATCATCGAAGCCTGCGAGCAGGGGGACGCCATCGCAGCCGAAAAAATATTACAGAAACATATCCGCAATATGATGCGAATATTGATCAAACAGTTATCGTAACAAATGCAAGTGTTGTTCAACCCAAAACCAACAACTTTTTGAAAGGAGGTAGTCCATGCGTCAAAAACAGTTTAACCCCTCATCATTTGGCACAAAGTTTTGCTTCATTGGTATGTCATTTCTTCTCAGCGCTGTTTTAACCTTTTTTTCTTTCGGTTCGGCCATTGGGGAGGAACCCGAACCCTCTGAAGATTACATTCTGGAAGACACTGTGGTGACCGCGACAAAACGCGCAACGAGCCTGCAGGATACGCCCCAATCCATCTCCGCGTTCTCCAGCCAGGATCTGGACGACATGGGGGTGCAGAGCTTCAGCGACATGACGGACGCCATCGCCGGTGTCGAATTCCGCACTCAACAGGCCGGGCTGGGATCTATCACCATGCGCGGAATTTCAGACGGATTGAGCACCATCAACGGCCGGCAGGGCGGCTCTGCAGCCGCGGTTGGCTTTTACCTCGATGACATGCCGTTGACCATGGCAGGGATGCTGGCGGATGTAAAAAGCTTCGATATGGAACGGGTTGAGGTGCTGAGAGGCCCCCAGGGAACGCTTTACGGTGAAGGATCCATGGCCGGCACCGTCCGGCTGATTGCGGAAAAGCCGGATTCGACGGCATTTGCCACTAAAGCGGATCTCACCTTCTCATCCACTGAAGAAGGTGGGTCTAATTATATTGCCAATGCCATGGTCAATGTGCCGCTTGCTGAAGACAAGTTGGCGTTGCGGGTTCTGGGTTATTACAACGAACGGTCCGGCTTTATCGACATGATGGATATCACCACCGGGGCTCTCATAAAAAAAGATTCAAACGAGGATGAAAATATCGGGTTCCGCGCCAAGATGCAGTTTACACCGACGGACGAGTTGATTATTTCCGCCACGGCGCTGATGAGTACCGCGGAGCGGGGCCCGACCAATGAGTCCACCAGAGATTTCATCCAACGCGTATCGACCCCGACGAACATCGACGACGATCTGCAGGGGTACAACCTTACAGTGGAGTATTCATTGCCTTTTGCTGATCTGGTTTCCTCCACCTCTTATTTCAACCGGGAAACAACGGGCGCCGTGGATCAGTCAGGCTTGGTTGGTGGTGTAAATTTTGTCCTTGGTCTGTTTGGCATGACGCCGGTAACGGGTGTTTATATCGATCAGATCTTAGATTCAAATTCTTTTTCCCAGGAACTCCGGCTGGTATCCAAGGGAGATGGGCCGTTTAACTGGATTGTGGGGGGATTTTATAAGAAACAGGAAAATGAATGGAATATGGAGGGCTTGACGACGCCGTTCGTCGATGAACCTATCTGGATATTCATTTCAACGATGATGGGTCTACCACCCATCGGAAATGGGTTGACGATCGGTACAACCGGTGAGGTCGAGCAATATGCTGCTTTTGGGGAAATTTCTTACGACTTCAACGATCGCTTTCAGTTGCTCGCGGGTGCTCGTATTTTTACGGAGGACCGTGAAACGACCAGCATCGTGGATGGGCTGTTTCCCTTCCTGATGTCGGGCTTCTTGCCGGGTACTTTTGCCTCCACGGGGGAAGACGATATTTTTAGCCCAAAGGTAACGGCAACCTATAAAGTCACCGACGACGCCATGGTTTATGCCACCTATTCAGAGGGATTCAGGGGTGGCGGCCAGAATGATTTTCATCCTTTGGTAGCGGGATCGGTGGTTTCTTTTGACTCGGAAACCTTGAACAACTATGAAATCGGCCTGAAAAGCACCTGGCTGGCCAATCGCCTCTCTTTTAATGTTGCGGGCTATTATATGAAATGGAAAGAGCTTCAGGCGACGGTTATTGAGGATCTGGTTGGTGAATCCATCGACAACGTGGGGGATGCCCATACCATGGGTGTCGAGTTCGAGATTGTCGCCCGTCCGCTGCCCGGGTTGCAGCTGTCTGTTGCCTCTAACATTTTGGAAGCCGAAATCGATGAGGACGTCGAGTTGCCCGCAGGGGATGGAAGCATGCGCACGCTTGCGAAAGGAATGCGGATACCCAATACAGCAGACTTCAAGTTTCATGCCGCCATTCAATATTGGCGTTATCTAACTGACAGTATTGCCGGTTTCGCCCGCCTGAGCTACTCGCATACCGGGGATGCCATCACATGGTTGGAGCCAAGTCTTGTTTCTACCATACCGGCGTATGATGTTGTCAGCACACGGCTTGGCATTGAAACCGACCGCTGGTCTTTGGCCTTATTTGTCGACAACCTGTTTGACGAGTTTATTATCTACAAAGACTCTGTGAATGTTCAACCGCCGAGTAACCCTCTGCGGGAATATTCCATGGGACGGCCCAGAACGATCGGCATCAACCTGAAATTCAACTTCTAAATCTTTCCGGCGCCATACTGCCGCTCAACGCCGGTATGGCGCCAACAAACCATTAAGGAGTCGCTGCACATGAGCACGTGGAAAACAGACAGT
>JAFDDL010000409.1 GCA_019310865.1 Deltaproteobacteria bacterium
CTTGTTGCTAAAGAAAGCCGGGATCAATGGAACCCAATTCGATCATCAGATGGACACCGATTGCTGGGCTGATCTTAAAGATAAATTGGCTGAAATCTTTAAGAAAAAAACCAGGGATCAGTGGTGCCAAATGATGGAAGGAACCGATGTTTGTTTTGCCCCGGTTTTATCCATGGAAGAAGCCAAAAACCATCCGCATAACCAGGCTCGAAACACGTTCATCGATATTAACGGGATTACTCAGCCGGCGCCGGGTCCGCGTTTCAGCAGAACGCAACCGGCTGTTCCGGCACCACCTCCCAAAATCGGCGAACATAACGAAGCTGCTTTGGCGGACTGGGGTATTGCCACAAATGTTATTCGCAAGTTGAAAGCGAAACAGATTATTTAATTTCCGTTTCATAACAGACTGAAAGGGGGAAACATGTTTTTAACAATGGAGAGAAGTCGATTATTATTTCATCATCGAGCAATTTGTGTGGTGTTGTTGTGTACAATATTTCTGTTTAGTAGCAGCGGATTTGCAGAAGTAGAACAACAAAAACCTCTCGGCGAATCCCACGACGATTTTATCCTCGAGGAAACCGTGATCACCGCCACCAAAACCGGCGAGACCCGGCTCCAGGAAACGCCTCTGACCGTCAGTGCCCTGTCCGGGGAAAATCTGAAAAATTCGAGCATTTTCAGAACCAAGGATCTAAGCTTGTGGGTGCCCAATGCCGAATTTAACCATGGTTTGGGATACACCCAGGGTTTTATTCGGGGAGTGGGTAATGCCGTTATCGGAACCCTGGGAGGTGAAACGAACATCGCCTACTACGTGGATGGAGTCTACCTGGAACAGGGGCTGGGTGCCGTTGCTGACTTTATGGATGTGGCGCGCATCGAGATCCTACGCGGCCCCCAGGGGACTCTTTATGGTCGCAACGCCAATGGCGGGGCCATGAACATCATCACCAAGGCGCCTTCCGACGAGCTGTCATTCGGCATCTCGGCGGAATACGGAAGTTATAACAAATACAGGCTGGATACGTCCATCAGCGGCCCGGTCATAAAGGACAAGGTCAAGGTGCGTCTGAGTGGTGCCACGAGCCGGCGGGACGGGTATTTTGATAACAAAGTGGGCCCCGACCTCCATGATGAAGATTTTGAAAGTTTTCGCGGTAAGGTTCAGATCACGCCCGCTGACGGAGTCGATATCTTGCTGGCCGGCGATTATTACAAAGCGGACAGCCTCGGCCCGACTTTTAAACTGTTCAACGATCAGGGGGTCTATGGATTCGTATTTGGTGCAACTACGGAGCCCGGCTTCTGGGATGCAAGGCTCGATACGGACAACTTCTATGAGTCTGAACTGAGCGGCGTGTCGGCCACGGTGGGTATCGAACTGCCGCGAAACATGCTGCTGAAATCCATCACCGCCTACCGGCAGGCCGATAATGCCAGCGCATGGGACGTCGATGGTACGGAGCTGGCCCTTGCGGACCAGATGATCTTTCAGGAAAACGACCAGTTCACCCAGGAAGTCCAACTCCAGGGAAACTGGAATCGCTGGAACTGGGTCGTGGGAGCATTTTACCACCACCAGGAAAGTGATTCCGGACTCTCGACTTTGATGGACTACATCGGTCCGCTGATTGGCTTGCCGATTCCCCCCGGGCAAAGATTAATTATGGATACGATGCTTGAAACGGATGCCTATGCGTTTTTCGGCAATGTCCGATTTCGCATCAATGATCAACTGTTTGCGGAGGCCGGTCTGCGATACAGCAACGAAAGCAAGGATGCCCTGCATAAGCAGTTTGGTGTTCCGTTTAATTTGCTACCCCCTGCAGATTTAGATTTTAGCAAATCGTGGGATGCAGTGACGCCCCGGTTTGCCATCGACTACCGGGTGACGGAGGACGTCCTTGTCTATGTATCGGTAGCCCGGGGATTCAGGCCCGGCACATTCGGTCTCACCAATCCGGCACCGCCCTATGACGTAAATCCCGAATTTATCTGGAATTACGAATTGGGCGCCAAGACCCAATGGCTCAATAATCGTCTCCGCGCCAACGCAGCTATTTTCTATAGTGCCTACGAGGATATGCAAATTGCCCGTTATGTGGGTAGCACCGGGTTTTTGGAGAATGCATCCGAGGCCACCATCCAGGGTGTGGAGTTGGAACTGCTGGCCCGGCCGCTGTCGGCCTTAACCCTAAACGGGACGCTCTCCTATCTGGATGCCACCTTCGATGAGTTGTTGACTGACGACAATCTTACATTTGAATCGAACCGGGACCTGTCCGGTAACCAACTTGCCTTTGTTCCGGAATGGAAACTGTCCTTTGGCGCCCAATATATCCTCACCCTTGGTGAGAGGGGATTTCTGACTGTCCGGGGCGATGTGAGCTGGAAAGATACCATCTACTTCGACCAGTTCAACCGAGAGTTTTTGAAACAGGATCCCGCCACGGTGCTAAACGCTTTGGTGAGATTCGAAACGCCGGAAGGTCGGTGGAGTGCCGAAGTATACGGCCGAAACCTCACCGAAGAAGAGACCTTAAGCACCGCATTCGCTTTATTGTCAGCCAATGATACGGTTGGGCAAGTAGGCGAACCTGCAATGTTCGGGATCAAGGTAGCCTTTAACTATTAATGGAGTGAAGCATAAAGGAGGCAAAATGTGCAATATATCCTCGGCAATCGAGAGAAGCAGTATAACTTTTCATCTTAATACCATACCAAAAGGGGGCAACATGTTTTTGGCAATCGAGAAAAGTAGATTATTTTTTTATCTTCGAACGATCTGTGTGGTGTTGGTGTGTACACTGTTTCTGTTTATACAAAACGGATTTGCCGCTGATGGGCAGATGACAACAGCAGATGCGCAACAACCTGTAGACGAATCTTACAACGATTTTATCCTCGAGGACACCGTGGTCACCGCCACCAAGACCGGCGAGACCCGGCTCCAGGAGACGCCCATCTCCATTACCGCCTTTGATCCGGAGATCCTCAAGGCCGGCGGAGTGGATGATTTTGTCGATATCGAGAAAAAAACCCCGAACCTGGCTTTCTATAATGCTGGAGCTGTTAGTCTCGTGTACATTCGAGGGATCGGTAACAATGGCTATTATGTCGGTGGTCAAGAAAGCGTCGCTTTTTACCTCGACGATGTTTATACCAGCCGGACTACGGGCTTTTGGAACGCCTATTTGGATGTGGATCGCATCGAGGTGCTTCGCGGTCCCCAAGGTACGCTGTACGGCAGGAACACCTCCGGGGGTGCTATACGTGTTTTTACCGGTATGCCCACCGATGAGATCAGCGGGTTCGTTACCGGAGAGTATGGCACTGGCTGTAAATACGATATTCAGGGTGCCATTGGCGGCCCCATCGTTGAAAATAAACTAAAGGCCCGGATCGCATTTCTAAAAGGAGGCCAGGATGGATATATCGACAATATCGCCCCGGGCGGGCTTGATACCGTGGATTTTGACGATGAGATTGCTTTTCGCGCCAAGCTCCAGTTTACACCGGCCGAAAAAATTGACATCCTTCTTACAGGAGACTACAGCCAACGGGAATTCGGAACAGGAAATATGGGGGCTTCGGCGTACACCCAATTTATTGATGCCGGTGCCGTGCCCTATGATCTAAGGGATGAGGTGGCAATCAACGATTATCCAGATGATACGGTTGAGGCGGTCACCAAGGGCATGAAAGCGGACATCACATTCAATCTTCCAGGAAATCTGACGCTTCGCTCAATAACAGCCTACAGGGAATTAGACGGCGACGGAGCAACTATGGATTACGATGGAACAACGTTAGATATATTCACAAATAATGCATCATTTACAAATGAAATGACTTCCCAGGAATTCCAATTGAATGGTGAAAGTGGTGCGCTGACTTGGGTGGGTGGGGTATACTACGTCGATGAGTTTGAATTGAACGATGTTCTTCTCGATCTTCGGATGATTACTCCGTACGGTTATCTTCCTGTTCAACAACGGTATGACGACGCACAAATAAACTCTGAATCATGGGCTGCTTATGTATCCGGCACATACGCCTTGACCGACCGCTTCTCTGCGACGTTAGGCTTACGGTACACCAGCGAAGAGAAAGATGTGAAACGTAATAATGGTGGTTTTTTGGATGTAAGTTCGCTGTACGGCTCGCCAGTTCCCATATGGATGGGAACGCCTTACATCGACCAGGACGATGGCTCTTGGTCCTCTATTGATCCGAAAGTGGCTGCAAGTTACCGTCTCTCGGAAGATATATTTCTCTTTGGTTCC
>JAFDDL010000410.1 GCA_019310865.1 Deltaproteobacteria bacterium
CGCGAATTTGTCTTGAACGATTCGTGGCAAGTGTCCTTTTTTAAGGATCCCAAACGCTACCGTCTCTGGGCGGGGCCCTTCTGCAATGCAGCCAATCCCCTGGCCGTTGCCGTGCTGGCGGACCTGGGGTTTTCCGGTGCGATCATCAGTCCGGAACTGGGCAAAAAAGAAGTACTTTCACTTCCCCGTCACTGTCCCATACCATTGGGTATCGTGGTGTCCGGTTTTTTTCCCCTGTGCATCTCCCGAAGTATCGCCGACACCATTGAGACCGACAGGGCCTTTAAGAGCCCCCGAGGGGAGACTGCGTGGGTGACCCGCCATGGCGAGTCTTACTGGACCTTTCCCGGCTGGTGGCTCGATTTAACCGAAAAGCGTGCTATGCTTCAGGCGGCGGGATACGCTCGCTTCATCCACCTCATGGAGCCGGTTCCCCGGGGCGTTTCCCCCAAGCGCCGTTCCGGGCTCTGGAACTGGGACGTGGGGCTCAAATGATTCTTTGGGCGTAGCACTTCTTTTGTTTTTTGGGTTTGTAGGCGAAGGCAGGGTAGTTAAAACGCCCATGCAATACCCCCCTCCAGCCACCGGGTCGGATTCTCGTTGTCAACATTTGTATATTGGGAACCGTCAAACAGGTTGTGGATGGATACAAAGAGGGTCAGCCGGGAACCGGCCCGTTGAAACACGGTCTTGGCAGCGTTGAAATCCCAGATCATGTCGCTGGTGTCCACCGGTATACTTGGGTCCACGTCCCAATCCATATAAAGACCCGTTAGCCGGGCTCGCAATGTCTTCCCATCATCGTATGACAACGCCACCGACCCGGACCATATTTCAGAGTTGCCGAAGTCGTCTGGTTCATCCTTATGGGCATATGAGATGCCGGTGTGGACAGATAGATGCCATATCGGGGTCGATTTGAGTTCCACTTCGACTCCCCGAATTTTTTGATCCGTGGAATTGACTACGATGTTGTTAAACCGGGGCGGTCCGCCTCCGAAGGGGACGGTTTCAAAATTATCATCCTGGTCATGGAGGAAAAGACTCCCCTTGAGCCAGAGATAGGGGATGGTGGCGGTTTCAAAACCCACCTGGTACGACCAGACCGTCTCCGCATCAAGATCGGGATTGGGGTCGAGAAACAGGCCCCCGGCCCCGATGAGGGCCAAGGGCGGGAAATGGAATCCCCGGGAGACAGTGGTTCGAAACAGGGTGTCTTTCCTGAATCGCCAGGTGACCCCCAGGCTGGGGCTGAAAAACGAACCGGTCAGGTCGTTGTGGTCGAACCGGGCGCCGGTGATGAGGGTCCAGGGTCCCAGGAGCAGGGTGTCGTTGGCGTAGACGGCCCATTGGGTGATATCGGGATAAGCCCGCTCCATGGCCGGCACCAAGAAACTCTGGAGAAGAGGCCCAGCCTGGTTGGTCTGGTCAAGATCACCGTGGCTCAGGTCCACGCCCAGAACCAGGGTGTGGTGCTTCGGGCGCCAGAAGAGCTGAGCCGATAGACCGGCTGTCTGCTCTTCAGTCCGGGAGTTGAAGAACAGGTCCCCGGTGGTTCCGGGGTCCCAAAGTCCCAGAAGGTTGTGGCTCACCGTCACATCCTGATCCAGAAAATGACCGGCCAGTCTAGCAGCGAGCTGGTCGGTGAGGGTCGCATCCACTGCGAATCGGGTGAACCAGGTACGCAAATCACCGTTCGATGCCAGGTCGGCGAATGGAAAGGTACCGAGGTCCTTGAACGGTTCGCTGTACCCGGCACTGATTTCTCCTGTGATTGTTTCAGACGGTGCATATTGAAGCTTGGCGAAGAGGGTTTGGGTTTCAAAATCCCGGTTTCCCCGAAGGCCGTCCGACGACTGGTGACCGGCAAAAAGATAATACCCCAGGGGACCGGTTTTCCCGTATACTTGCCCGTTTACGTCGAGGCTCGCCGCTTCTCCCACAGACGCCCGGACAGACCCTTGTGGTGTGGCCTGTGTCCCGGCCGATTTGGTGATGATGTTGATCACGCCCCCCAGAGAAGAGCCCCAGGCAGACGAGGCCGGTCCCTTGATGATCTCGATACGCTCGATGATCCCCACCGGAATGGTGTGGGTCTCGGCGTTACCGCCCGACAGATAATTCCATGGGATGCCGTCGAGCAGCAACAGGCTATGTCGGTCTTCCGCACCCTGAATTCCGATGAGGGAGGTGTCTCCAAAATCCTGGCTGAAGCTCACATTGACACCGGGAATCCATTTGAGAATTTCCGCCACGCTGTGGGCGTTGATCATTTCAATTTCTTCGGCTGAAATGATGGTGATATTTTCGGCCACCTGGGAGATCGGTTTCGGGTATCGCGAAGTGGTGACTACCAGGTCTTTTTTGGTATAGAACAGTTCGAGTATCTGCAGTTCTTCCTCGGACTGTGCCATGGCAACCGGGCATAAGGCCACCAGGGTGTAGATTACCATCTGAAGTATTGCAGTTCGTTTCAGCATTAAAATTTTCTTATTTTCCGAAAAGTATTTCTGAGCGATCAGTTTTTGATGAACTCGTAAAAGCTGCTTTTTTAAGACGACATCAGCTTTTTATATTGTCACCTGGTGTCAGAGTATGTTAGCAATCAAGTAACAGCTTTGGTAAAAAGATTCAACATAAAAGCACCGGTAGATTGTAAGATCTTGATATTGCCACATTTATTTTTTCTTGGCAAGCAAAAGGGGGTATAGCTAGTACCCCCTTTGGGAAGCAAATGAACGCCAGTGGCATTATCCTGAGACAGGCATGCTGTAAACCAAGCGTGCCATCGATTTGAACCTGATGATTCTCCATATCCACTTGCATGGAAAAACGCATTGCCATCATTCTGACGTTTCTGCTCCTCTGGGCCATTCCGGCCACGGCAGCCCGTCGAATCGTAACGGTTCAAAGCATTTCCATTCCGCCATATGAGACGGCCATCGAGGGATTTGCCGATATCTGTGAGGGCCGGGTCAAACGGATCGTGATGTCCGAGTTGACCCGGAAGACACTGGCGGATCGGGTCGGCAAGCTGGACCCGGATCTGATTTTGGCCGTGGGGCTCGATGCCCTGAAGGCGGTTTCACCCCTGGCGGATTACCCAATGGTCTATGTCATGGTCTTGAACCCAGGTCGGGTTGGTGAACAAGCCAATGTCACCGGCATCCGCATGCAGGTATCGCCGGAACTGCAACTTCAACAGATTCGATCGGTGTTTCCGACCGCGGCCCGCGTTGGCCTTTTGTTTCATCCGGACAACACCGGCTCCCTGGTGGACCGGGCGATGGTCGAATCGAAGAAGTTCGGGATTGAGTTGGTTGCCCAGGCGATTCGAACCGCCCGGGAGGTCCCCGGTAAATTATCGGAGATGGCAATTCGGACGGATCTGTTCTGGATGCTGCCGGATATAGTCGTCGTTACGCCCCAGACCCTGGAATTTCTGCTCCTGCATTCCGTGGAGAATCAGATTCCCCTGATTTCCTTTTCAGCCAAATATCTTGAGATGGGCGCATGCATGTCCATTGAGTTTGATGTGTTCGATATGGGACGCCAGGCCGGTGAGATGGCAAACCGGATCCTGTCCGGAACGCCGATGGCCCAGGTCCCCCAAACCGGAGCGCGAAAGGCCGTCGTGACGGTCAACCGGACCATTGCCAACAAGTTCGGGATTGTCATTGACGTGGATACGAACCGACATATTCGGGTCGTAGATTTTGGAGCGTGATGAATATCAGGTTTATGAGACCGTTTCGTCAGAAATTCAGTACACAGGTTTTTTTAGCCTTTACGCTGTTTATCTGTGCGCTTTCCATGGCGTTTATCCTCGTATTTTTACATTACCAGAACAAATCTCTGGTATCGGACCTGGAAAAAAGCGGACGGCTTATGGCTGAAATTCTGGCCTATGAGTCACGGATCGGTATATTTTCCGAGAACAAGACCCTTCTTGAAACCCCGGTTGCCGGCATCCTTCAGCACGTCACGGTGTTGTCCGTGTCTGCCTACAATCTGAAGGGGGCGGTCTTGGTTCGCAAGATGCGAGATGACATACCACCGCAAATTATATCCGATTTTGCGCACGTGCCGGCCGTTTCGGAGCTGTATTTATCCGGGGGAACCGCCACGGATATTCGATTTTCCCATCAGCAGCAGGTTATGGCGGTTTGGGCGCCGGTCATGTCCGGAACCGGCATTTAGGTGGCTGCTCCCCTATTGATGGAAGCCGTGCCCCAAAAAAGCCCGAACTACCTGCTGGGCCATGTCCGGATTATTTTCGACAAACG
>JAFDDL010000411.1 GCA_019310865.1 Deltaproteobacteria bacterium
GCAACCGAGGCCAAGCGCGATGCCGTCATGGATTATTTCTGGATGCTCGAAGAATACAAGGTGTCGCTGTTTGCACAGGAGCTGAAAACCGACGGTCCCATCTCCCCCAAACGCCTGGATAAACAGCTGGACCGGATCAAGGCACTAGCATAGTGCTGAGTGCTCAGTGCTCAGCACCAAACGCTCAACACTGAGCACTAAGCACTTATTCGTCATTAGGCCTTCGTTGACTTTTGAAACCACCGTTGGTATGTCCCCCCGTATGGAAGCAGGAAAAATCGTTGAATATATTGACCGTCAAAAAATACTATGCGCGGTGGTTTTGGAGGTCAAAAACACGCGTCTTCGTCTTTTAACGGAAAATGATCGGGAAGTCAGCATCGCAGCCAACCGGTTGTCACATCAATCAAAAACGGTCTTGGATCTATCCATGGGCCGCACCAAAATGGTGGCGGAGCTCAAAGAGACCGCCGAGCGACGCGAAGCCCTGATCGATCGAATCGATATCAAGGGGTTGTGGGACGTCTTGAATACCGAACAGGAATGGATCAACCTGCCCACAATGACCCAGTTCATTTTTTCAAATTCGCCCACCTGTGATCATGAATCCGCCGTGGTGAGAGCATTTTTCCATAACCGACGCTATTTCAAATTCAACGCAGATTCCTTTTTCCCTTACACGGAAAAACAAGTCCGGCACCTGGCGACCCAAGCCGAAAAAGAGGCCAAAAGAGACCGCACCATTCGCGAAGGCAGCCAGTGGATGTCGCGGATCATGAAAGATGAGCCGTCACTGGTGAATGTCGAAGCAACCCCGACGGAAAACCCAAAAGAGATCATCGAAATACTCAAATCCTTTTTTCTTTTTGGTAAGGATGCCAATGGCTATGGCATCGGTAAGGCCCTGCTGGCAAAAGCCAACATTCGCGATCCGGAAATCATTTTCAAACTCCTCACCCGGGTTGGTGTTTGGCATCCGGATGAAAATCTCGATCTACTGCAGCACCGGGTGCCCATGGCGTTTTCCCAGGCCGTTGCCGCTCATGCCGCCAATCTCGGGAAAAAAGACGGCGGGGTAAACGGGCAATCCCATAAGAAACGACGGGACTTAACCGACCTGTCGGTTCTCACCATTGACGGTCCGTCCACCCTGGATTTTGATGACGCCATCAGCATCGAAGACAGGGGCGATCACCATTTACTGGGTGTTCACATCGCGGACGTGGCACATTACGTACGAAAGAATGATCCCGTGGACAAGGAAGCCCTTGCCCGCGCGAGCTCCGTTTACATGCCCGACGGTAAAATTCCCATGGTACCGGAAATCCTAGGGGATGACCTGTGCAGTCTGATGGCAGGCAAAACGAGACCCGCTATCAGCTTAATCATCAAGCTGACGCCAACCGGCAGAACCCTGGGCTATGAATTTTTCCCCAGCACCATCGCTGTCGATCGTCAGTTAACCTACACAGACGCCGATGAAATGGCGGAGTCCGACCCCCGGATCGCCCTGCTGCACCAGATTGCCGACCGATTTCGGCAACGGCGATTGTCACAGGGGGCGGTTCAGCTTACCCTTCCGGAACTTTCCGTATGGCTCGACGAAAATGCAATACCGAACCTCACAAGAGTCGACCGGGAAAGCCCGGGAAGAATGCTGATCTCGGAAATCATGATCCTGGCCAATTGGATAACGGCCAAATTTCTGTCCGAGAACCAGATGCCCGCCGTGTTCAGATCTCAACCGGAGCCCAAGGATCGCCTTTTCCAGGGTGAAGGCGGATCGCTGTTTCAAAACTGGATGCAGCGCAAATGCTTAAGTCGGTTTGTGCTCGGAACCCGGGCGGAACATCACAGCGGCCTTGGATTAAACGCCTATGTGACGGCCACCTCTCCCATCCGAAAATATTATGACCTGATCACACAGCGACAAATCCGTGCCATCCTGGGCTTGGAAGACCCCTATACCGAAGAAGAGATTGTTCGTCTTATGCAGATGCTCGATGGCCCCATGTCCTATGTTCCCCGAATTCAATTTCGCCGAAATCGGTACTGGCTATTAAAATATCTTGAAGCAAAGATCGGCCAAAAAGAGGAAGCCATCGTTCTGAGCAAACGTAGAAACGGGTATCAGATTCTGCTGCCGGCGTACATGGTCGAATGCTTTCTGCCCCAGTCGAGCGGCATCCGCCTGAAACCCGAAGACGTTATCCAAATCACGATTCAGCAGGTCAATGCAAGAAAAGACGACCTGACGGTTTTTATGGGATAGTTAATGTCCATCCAGAAAATGGATGGGCAATAGTTACACAGGAGACTTTGATATGACATCCAACACATGGGATCCGGGTCGCATCATGCAAACCGCCGGTAACTACTGGCACGCCTGCACCCTTCACGCCGGGGTAAAATTAGACGTATTCACCCTTATCGGCAAAGATGCACTTGCGGCTGATATCGTGGCCAAAAAAGCCGGTGCGGACACCCGGGGCATGGAGGTGCTGCTCAATGCCCTATCGGCCATGGAACTGCTTGAAAAAGAAGACGGCCGGTTTTCCAACACGCCCGCTTCACAGCAATTTCTCTCACAGGCCTCCGAAGCGTATATGGGGCATATCATTTTGCATCACCACCACATGGTCGACTCCTGGTCACATCTGGATAAAGTGGTCGTCTCTGGAAAACCCGTCAGAAAGCGGGTTTTCTTTTCCGACGAGGAGACCCGGAAAAGTTTTTTGCTCGGCATGCTCAATATCGCCATGCAAACCGCCCCACTGGTGGTGCCCAAGCTGGACCTGTCCGGGCGGCGACATCTTCTGGATTTGGGCGGCGGTCCGGGCACCTATGCCATCCACTTTTGCCGGCAAAACCCGGACTTGAAAGCCACGATATTCGACCTGCCCACCACGCGCCCCATTGCGCAACAAACCGTTGACCGCTTTAAAATGGCGGATCGAATCCAGTTTGCGGAAGGTGACTACACAAAAGAGCCGCTACCGGTGGGATGCGATGTTGCCTGGTTGTCTCATATCCTGCATGGGGAAGGACCGAAAAGCTGCCGAACGATTCTGGAAAAAACCGCATCGGCTCTGGCGCCGGGAGGTGTGATCATCATCCACGATTTCATTCTCAGAAACACCATGGACGCGCCCCTCTTTCCGGCCCTGTTTTCATTGAACATGCTGGCGGGAACCCGCGAAGGCCGCGCCTACTCCGAAGAACAGATCAAATCCATGCTGCTGACCGTCGGCGCTAAAAATGTCCGCCGCATTCCCGTTTCGACACCCAATGATTCGGGAATCATCATAGGGGAACTGACAAGAAATTAAAAAGGAAGCCTCCGGCGCGTGCAGTGGTCAAGTAGTGTCCATCCAGAATTGGTAGCATAAGGTTCAGGGCAAGGCCGCAGCATTTTTTCAACCACAGGCATAGTAAGCCTATTCCGAGGATTGAAAAAATGCTCGAACGCCGCCCTGGGCCTTAGGTAAGCGAGCCTGCGAGACTCCGATGCCGATTATGGGTGGGCACTAGGAAATGACGCCCTGCTCGTACAACCGGTCCACATCTTCCGATGAATAGCCCAGGATATCGGTTAGAATCAATGCATTGTGCTCACCGAGATCAGGCGATTTTTCCTTTTGCAGCGTATCGGGTTCTCCGATAAATTTTACCGGGTTTCCGGCCACCTTGAAATCCGCTTCGCCATCGACCGGCACCAGCATGTTTCGTGCTTCAATCTGGGGGGAATTAAACAGATCCTGAACCGAATTTACAGGGGCGCAGGGGATATTTGCTTCACTCATTTTCCGAAGCCAATGCGCCCGCGTGTCTGTTTTCAATACGCGGGTGATGATGTCGCGCAGGGCCCGGTGGTTTTGCGTCCGCTGCAAATTGCCGACAAAGCGTTCATCTTCAGACAACTCGGGCGCGCCCAATACTCGGCAAAGGGCGGCGAAAAGCTTGTCGTTTCCGGCTGAAATGATAATCGGCTCGTCGCGGGTGGCAAAGCTTTCAAAGGGCGTGATGGATGGGTGGCGCGTTCCCAATGGTCCGGGGGGCTTTCCGGACTGTTGGGCCCGGACCACCGCATTTTCAAGCGTCGACACCGTCGCATCGAGCATGGCCACATCCAGACGGGCGCCGACATTGACCTGAGCGCGTCGGTACAATGCGGCCAGAATTCCAATGGTCGTGTAAAGCCATGTGACAATGTCCGTGATGGAAGTACCCACCCGAACCGGTTCCCCGGCTTCAGTGCCGGTGATGGACATCAAACCCGACAA
>JAFDDL010000412.1 GCA_019310865.1 Deltaproteobacteria bacterium
GCCACAACCTGGATGAATTGGATGCCCAGGTCGGTATTCTGGGGGTCCCGTTCGATCAGGGGGTCAATGTTTCTTTCGAGGTGCCGGGAGAAAGCCAGGCCCCGGATGTGATTCGGGAATGCTCCCCGACACTGTTTTACGACATGTCCGAGGTCGGGCTTTTCGACCCGGATGACCAGAAAGAATATGTAAAGGGTGTGAAAATGGCCGATTGTGGCAACACCATCGTCCTCGGCAATGATTTTGAGGGAAACTTCAATCGGATGACCCAATCGTTTCGAAAAATTGTTCGATCCGGGGCATTGGCTGTTGCCGTGGGGGGAGACCATTCCATCACATACCCTCTGGTGAAGGCCTACGATCATTTAGATTCCCTGGATATTGTCCAGTTCGATGCGCATCTCGATTTCGGCGATGAGCTTTATGGTGCAAAGTATACAAACAACAGCAATATGAGAAGAGCTTTGGAACTGCCGTTTGTGAACAATATCACCGCGATAGGGATTCGCCATACGATCAAAGAAGAATGGGACGATGCTGTTGCCCACGGAACACGCATCATTACCCCCCGACAGGCATTCAAAGAAGGGATGACTGAAGTAGCGGATCGCGTCATCCCGAAAGCAAAAAATATTTACGTCACCATCGATATCGATGCCTTGGATCATAGCCAGGCGCCCGGCACCACCATTGCAGTCCCTGGCGGTATCACCTTCGAACAGACGCTGGAAGCTCTCAAGGTCATCTGCACCAAAGGCAATGTGGTCGGGTTTGATATTACGGAAGTTCACCCCGGTAACGACCTGGGCAAACTTACTACGCGACTGGCCGCTTGGATCATTGCAAGGTTCATTGGTTACATCAGTGACGCAAATGAAAATATTGGTCTATCCGAATAAAGCCTAATTATTATGCCTTCTACTGCATCCACCATGGGTTCTTCTATCGATGTCAATAATCCAGGCGCCATCGCTGCTGCTAGCTTCCTGTCGGCGATCGGGGCGCTGGTCTTCAACATCATGCCCCTTTTTTTAGGGAGCATGGTCGAAAGCCTGGGTTTCAATGAACAACAGGCGGGCTTTATCGCCTCGGCCTATCTGGGTGGCTTTACCCTGACGTCTTTTTCGGCGGTCTTTTGGTCCCGCCGTGTTAGCTGGCATAAGGTGGTTCTGGCAGCGGCCGTTGTTGCCGTGGCCAGCTATGGGCTCTGCCTTATGTCCAGTGCTTTTACGGCAATTTTAATCCTGATGGCTTGCGTTGGTTTGGCAAAAGGCGGTTTTTTTGCCATTGCCCTTTGCAGCCTGGGGGATACGAAAGTGCCGGATCGGTCGTTCGGTCTGGCCGTCTTGGCCCAGGTCTGCATGGGAGGACTGGGGCTCTTTGCGCTGTCCGCGGTTACACAACACTGGGGATTCAAGGGCATCCTCGTCGGGCTGATCGGCGTCACGGTGCTTGTGGTCTTTTTGCTTAGATGGATGCCGACCCATGGCCTAAAAGAAGAAACGTCCGTTCAGGCCGGAAGTGCCGGCAGGAAATTTCCGGTTTTTGTGGGGTTGGGGGGGATGCTGCTCCTCATGGCCGGCATGAGCGGCATTTGGGCATTTCTTGAGCGGATCGGGGCCGTGGGCGGGCTGTCGGCCAACAGCATTGGAAACGTTCTGTCGGCCAGTTTGTTCGCCGGTGCGGCCGCCGCGTTGATGGTTGCCTGGTTGAGTGATCGCCTGGGTCGGGCAATACCTATTTTCATTGGCACTGGGATCATGCTTGCCGGGATTATCTGCCTGGCGGGGCAGGCGAGCCTTATCGTTTTTGCGAGTGCTGCCATCATGCTCATGGGAGGGTGGACCTTTGCTTACCCTTACCAAATGGCCGCTATCAGCATGGCCGATTCGTCTGGCCGGTTTGTGGCTTTGATAGCGGCAGCCCAGGGAATAGGGGCTGCGCTAGGGCCGGGCTTGGCCGGGTCCATGGCGGCCGGCGGTAGCTACACGGGAGTTTACATCATGAGCGCCGTTTGTGTCGTGGTCAGTCTGGTGATGTTCCAATGGCTTGTGTTTAACACCAATGTTGGTGCCAAGTTTAATAAACTCGTAAAAAGTCAGAATTCTTAGAATGGCAAGGTGGACCACAGTAAGCGTGAAAATCATGACAGGAGAGGCTTCATGACAGAAAAAAAGGTAAGAATCGAAAATGCAGAAAAATCGAATTGGGGGGAGAATGTCCCCCTTCTCGTAGCCACTGATTGAACCACCACGATCAAAGATCGCCAGCAAATTGGAAGGAGACACGATGCAAAGAAGCGGAAAATCGCCCATCAACAGGGTCAGCGCCCTGGTGGCCGCATGCGGGCTGGGTGTGGCGGGCGTTTTGATCTTTTGCGTACTGCCGGTCCTCGTGGGGGCCGTAAAGGACCACCTGAACCTGAATGACGCGCAGGTCGGCATACTCGGCGCTGTTTATTTTGCGTGTTACGCCCTCATGACATTGACCTCGGTTTTCTGGATCCGCCGGTTTAACTGGCGGTCCATTACCATTACAGGCTTGCTGCTGGTGGTCGCGGGGCTGGTGTACTCTGCGGTTAATAGTTCCTATTATGGTATTGTCATCGGTCTTGCCGCTGCTGGCTTCGGGGCCGCCATGCTTTATGCCCTGTGCTGCTGCATGGTTTCCGATATGGACGACACGGACCGCAAGTTTGCTATCAAGATGATTCCCGAGCAGCTTGTGCCAGCCATCCTGCTTTTTACGTTGCCGGCGCTGGTAATCGTTCCCTGGGGGCTTTCGGGTCTTCTGGTGGCGCTTGCGATTATTTTCGGTCTGGTTCTCTTGTTTACCTTCTGGATTCCGCCTTGCGGACGTGTTATCACTGTGGCCGGCGGTGGCCAGACCAACGGCAGCCTCCTCGTATTTGGCGCCCTTGCGGCCCTTCTGGTCTATTTCGGGGGGTTTGCCGGCCTGTGGGCATTTTTTGAAATCATTGCCACGGAAAACAATCTGGACAAGGCCACCGCCGGCATGCTCATTGGCCTCAGCCTGATATCCTCCGGGATTACGCCTGTGATTGCAGCCATCATCGGAGATCGATTCGGCCGGAACATTCCCATGCTCACCGCCACGGCCATAGCACTGGCCACGCTGTTTCTGCTGTCCGGTGAGTTGACCATTCTGAAATTCGGTATCGTGACCATTATGCTGCCGGGGGCCTGTTATGTGGTCTTTGCCTACCTCATGGGGCTGATTGCCGTGGCCGACGTCAGCGGCCGATTTGCGGTTCTAATGACCTCTGCGCTAGCCTTTGGCGCGACGCTGGGGCAGGCTGTTTTCGGCGTCATCAAAACGGTCGGGGGAAATACGGCTGCCTACATATTTGCCGCAGCCTTGATAATTGTCGGGCAGCTCATTGCGGTTTGGGTGAACAATAAGCTGTCTTCAAACAAAAAAGTTGAAACAACCGGGGCGGAAGCAAGAAATACAGTCGCGAGTCTCGAGTCGTGAGTCGCGAGTCGCGAGGCGCGAGCAATACAATAACCACCATATTCTATCGGGAGGGATTTTAAATGTTAGATTCAAAATTAAAAAAAATGAATGCCGATTTTGTGGAATTTTTATACAAAAAGTTTTTTTCTGAATTGGGAGCTTCGGAAGATCAGGCTGCAGCCATTGCACGCGGTATTTCCATGGGCGACCGCCAGGGAAAACTCTACCAGGGGATGGGCGTCCTGGAAGCGCTATTGATCCCAATTGAAGGTAAAATCGCAGATCTGTCAACAGAGCCTGAAATCGTGTCTGAAGGGCCGACATGGGTGACCTTTAACGGGCATCGATCCACGGGATATTACACCATCACCAAAATGACTGAAAAGGCAATTGAAAAGGCAAAAGAGTTCGGTATGGCGATTGCCTTCGGGTATAATCATGTGGATGCCGGGTCCTTCTTCGGGTATACTTCCCTTGCGCTGGAGCATGGCATGGTCGCAATGGCCTCAAACAACTCTCTTCCGCTTCATGCCCCCTTCGGCGGTATGGATTTCAAGATGTCCACACCTCCGTTTGACGCCGCCTGTCCGGCCGGGGAGGAGCTTCCCATTGTGGTGAGCACCAAGCTCTGCGAAGGGTATGATGCCGATATTTCAGAGGCGCTTCTGAACAACACCACATTGAAGGCAAAACTGTTGGTGGATCCGGATACGGGGGAGCTCACCGATGATGTGAAGCCCTATGGAAAGCTCATCGAGGGCTATGGACGGGTGGCGGACTGCCGCGCGCCGTGGTATTTTCAGA